>JBGSRQ010000477.1:0-2189 GCA_041737515.1 Rhodobacterales bacterium
ACCGCGCCGCCCGCCGTGATCAGCAGGCCGCCGGTGCCATGATCGGTGCCGCGCGTGCCGTTTTCGGCAACGGTGCGGCCAAATTCGGTCATCGCAAGAACGGTGGTTTTGGTCCAGTCCGGCCCCAGAGCATCCCTAAGCCGCAAAATCATTCTCTCAAGCTTTTGAAAGGACTGTGGAATAGCCCCGGCCTGACTGCGATGCGTATCCCAGCCCGACAAGGAAAAGGCGGCAATCCGGGTGGCTCCCTTCATCCGGTCGGCGGCAAAATCGACCAGCGTATCCACATCCGCCATCTTGCGTGCGGCCGGGTCGGACAGCGCGGGCAGTGCACCGTCGGCGCCCAGCGCCATTTCGGCGGCAAGCTCCATCGCCTCGGTCGCGGAATCGCGGAACAGGGGGTCGTCGTGGTAAATCTGTTCCAGCAGCAACTGGCTTTGCGCCGAAAGGTCCAGCTTCAGATCGGGCGTCCAGTTGCGCACCGGAGCGGGCCCGTCCAGCAGCGGCAGCGCCTCGCGCCCCACCGCATAGGCGGTTTCGGCCGACATGCCGGGCACCGCACCGACCATCCGGTTCAGCCAGCCGTCCTTGACCCTGTTCAGTGGCACATCCATGCCGGTGCCCGCCTCCAGCAAGTCCTGGCCCTCAAAATGGCTGCGTTTGTCGCGGTATGGGGTCGAGACGGCCTGGGCAAAGCCCAACTCGCCCTTGACCCACAGGGCGTTGAGGCCGCCAAGGTCCTTGTGCAGCGCAAAATAGCCATCCAGATCGGTGGCACCGGTATCCACGCCCAACGTCGGACGATAGGTCGCGAAAAGGGGATCGGCCAGTGGCTGCACCGCGTCAAGCCCGTCCATCGCGCCGCGAAGGATGATCACGATCAGCCGGTTGTCACCAAACCCCGGCCCGCCTTGCGCCAGCGTCACCGTCGTCATCAGAGGGTTTGCGGCAACCGAACACCCCATCAGGGCCGCACCACGCAAAAAGAACCGCCGGTTCATTGCCATATCTGTCACCGCCTGTTGAATTCGGGCGAGGCAAGGACAAGACCCACGCCTTCGCGCATGCTTTCCGACCGAGCCACCGCCCACAAAAGCCGCTCGCTGGCCAAAGAGCCAAGGCTGTTGCGCGCAAAATTTTCCGGGTCGGGCATCGGTGTCACCAGCCGCCCCGGCACCGTCATCGCCCAGCTGATCCGCGCGGCAAGACCCTGCGGCGAAATCCAGGCCGTATCAACCTCGTCCCAACCGTCCGGGCCGCGCGGGGTCTGCCAGGGCTGACCCATGATCTTGAGCGGCGCCATGACCATTCGCTTGAACGGAATATCCGCGAAATTCAGCACATCATCCGCCCCCAGCCCCAGCGCGCGCAAGGATGCTGCCATGAAATCATAGGGTTGGCGCGCCTTGGTCAGGGGTGCATCCCACGCCGCCCCGGCATTCAAAAGCGCGGCATAGACCTGCAAAAGATCGCCACCGCTGTCTTCAAACACCTGTGCCAGAACCGTCACAAGCGCCGGGTCAGGTTCATCGCCCACGAAATGCACGACGAGTTTATGCGCGATGTGGCGGGCGGTTTCCGGGCGAACGGCCAGATCAACCAGCACCGCCAGAATGGGCGCCTCGCCATCGCCGGCATAAGTCTTGCCCAGCACCGTTTCCGCCCCCGGTTCGGCCCATTTGGTGTTGAACACCTGCCCCTTGGAGGCGTCGAACACCACGCCCGTCAAAAGTTCTGCCATCTGGCGGACGTCGGTCTGGGTGTAGTTGCCCTCCACGCCGATCGTGTGCAATTCGATAAGTTCGCGGGCAAGGTTTTCGTTCAGCCCCCGCTTGCGCTTCAGCCCGATGGGCGAATTCGGCCCGATCGACAGCCCCTGATCCAGATAGGTGATCATCGACGGATGCAAGGTCGCTGCGCGCAGCATGTCGGCAAAGCGCCCTGCAACATGCGGGCGGATCGCATCTTCTACCAGCGCAGAAGGCATGGCACCATCCAGCCGGAACCGTGCCACTGTGGTGAAATGGTTGGCCCAGAACGCCACCAACCGTTCGCGAAATCCGTCGGGCGCGCCCACCGCGCGGGCAAACATCACTTGCGCCGACCGTGTCGCCTGATCGTTCACCGCACGCAGATCGGCCCGGTATTTTTCGCGGGCGGCATCGTGCTGATCGGCCAGATCGCGCAGG
>JBGSRQ010000479.1:0-10505 GCA_041737515.1 Rhodobacterales bacterium
GAAGCGGGGGCGTGGTGAACCGTGCGCCATGCGTGGCGGTCAGCGCGTCGCAAATCTCGGCCGCGCGGCCCGCACCGATCATGTCAAGCCATGAGAACGGCCCGCCCGACCAGGGTGCAAAGCCCCAGCCAAGAATGGCCCCCACATCGCCTTCGCGAATGTCCATCAGCACGCCGTCTTCCAGGGCGCGCACCGCCTCCAGCACCTGAGCCATCAGCAGGCGGTGCTGAACTTGGGTCAATTCAGGCTGCGTGTCGGTGACCGGGTATTGCGGGGCCAGACCGTCCCACAAAGCGGTGCGTTTTCCGGCTGCATCATAGGCATAGAACCCGGCATTTGCTTTCTTGCCCATGCGGCCCTGATCGGCCATCCAGAACAGCACCTCGTCCACCGCACCATCCGGATAGGCATCGCCCATCGCGGCCTTTGTCGCCTTGGCGATCTTGACGCCCAGATCAATCGACGTCTCGTCAACCAGTTGCAGCGGCCCAAGGGGCATGCCCACCAGTTTCGCCGCGTTCTCGATCAGCGCGGGTTCGACCCCTTCGGAAACCATGCGGATGCCTTCGTTGATGTAGGGAATGATGCAGCGGTTGGCGTAGAAGAACCGCGCATCGTTCACCACGATCGGTGTCTTGCGGATCTGGCGCACGAAATCGAGCGCCTTGGCCACAGCGCGATCCCCGGTTTTCTTGCCGCGTATGATCTCGACCAGCATCATCTTGTCGACGGGCGAAAAAAAGTGGATGCCGATGAACTGATCCGGACGGGCGCTGGCCTTGGCCAGATCGGTGATCGGCAGGGTAGAGGTGTTGGTGGCAAAGATGCAGTCGGGGCCCACCGCAGCTTCGACGCGGGCGGTCACATCGGCTTTCACCTTCATGTCCTCGAACACCGCCTCGACGATCAGATCACAACCCGCAAGGGCCGCGTAATCGTTGGTGGCGGTGATGCGGGCCATGACCTCGGCCTTCTTTTCCGGCGTCACTTTCTTGCGCTGGATGCCCTTGTCCAGATGGTCTTCCGACCATGCGCGGCCCTTGTCGGCAGAGGCCTGGCTGGCATCAATCAGCACCACTTCGATCCCTGCATTGGCCGAGACGAAGGCGATGCCCGCGCCCATCATGCCCGCGCCGATGATGCCCACTTTCCTGACCGACTGATCGGGCGCGGCGGGGCGGACTGCGCCCTTGTCCAGCGCCTCCTTGTTGATGAACAGGCTGCGGATCATGGCCGACGATGATGGGTTCATCAGCACGGATGTGAACCAGCGCGCCTCGATCTTGAGTGCAGTATCAAATGGCACCAGAGCGCCTTCGTAAACCGCCGAAAGCAAGGCCTTTGCGGCGGGGTAGACACCGAACGTCTTGGCATGGACCATCGCCGAGGCACCGACAAAGGTCATGAACCCCGCCGGTTGATAGGGTGCGCCGCCGGGCATCTTGTAGCCTTTGGCATCCCAGGGTTTGACCAGATCGGCATCGGTAGCGGCCAGAACCCATTCTTTGGCGCGGGTCAGCAGCGCTTCGGGCGCAACAACCTCATCCACTATCCCGGCCATCTTTGCCGCCTTGGGGTCCGACAACTTGCCCTCCAGCAAGAACGGTGCTGCCATCATTGCGCCCATTTTGCGCACAAGGCGGGTGGTCCCACCCGCGCCCGGAAAGATGCCGACCATGATCTCGGGCAGGCCGATCTTGGCGCGTGGGTTGTCGGCGGCGATGATGCGGTGGCAGGCCAGCGGAATTTCAAGGCCGATCCCCAGGGCCGTGCCGGGCAGGGCGGCCACAATCGGCTTGCCACCCTTCAGCGTCTTGGGGTCCATGCCCGCGCGCTCGATCTTGCGCAGAATGGCGTGCATGCCCATCACGCCGTCGAAGATGCCCTTGGCACCGCCGTCGTCGCGCATCTTGGCGATCACGTTCAGATCCATGCCGCCGGCAAAATCCTTTTTGCCCGAGGTGATGATCACGCCCTTGACCGCATCATCGGCAAGGGCGCGGTCGATCATCCCGTCAAGGTCGGCAAAGCCCGCCTGCGACATCACGTTCATCGACTTTGCCGCCACATCCCAGGTGATGGTGGCCACGCCGTCGGCATCGGTGGCATAGGTGAAATCGGTCATATCGTTTCCTCCGCTTGGGGCGCGTTGCCCCGGAATTTCATGCGACGCCGCAGCGCCAGTGTTCAGCGCGGCCCGGTCCAGTCGGTGCCGTCGTGGTAGGTGAAATGGGCATTGCCGCTGCCCAGTTCGACGCGCAGATCAACGTCGCTATAGGTTGCAACCTCGCGCGGGGCGCGGGTGCCGATCACCAGAAAGCGTGCCTCGGCCTGCGTCCTGTTCAGGAAATGATGCCCGTCGGTATCGCCTGCGGGAAAGGCCGCGCAATCACCGGGATACATCAGGGTTTCGCCCGCGTCCTGCACCAGCGTGCAGATGCCCTGCGTCACCGTCACGAATTCATCCTCGTGCAGATGCCAGTGCCGCAGACTGGATTTCCCGCCCGGTTGCAGGATCACAAGGTTTGCGCCGAACTGCGTAAGCCCGCCCGCATCGCCCAACCGCAGTGAACTGCGCCCGGCCATCTGGCTTGCATAGGGTTCGGGATAGATCGAGCCGGTTTTCACCGGGCAGAGCTTCTGATCAATCACGGGCATCGCAGGCTCCATTCCGTGCGCCCGGAGCCACAGGGGTTCAGGCACGCAACGCTGAGGTTTCCGGCTGGCCGTCCATCCACAGTTCCGGAACCGGACAAGAGCGGAACTCGACCATCTCGGTGCGGATGCCACGCGGCGTTTCGCGGCAGTAATGCAGCTTGTCGTGCGACTCGATTTCGGCGCCGCGTGCATCCAGCATGTGCGACCGCACCCAGACCCGGAAACTGCCATTGCGCACGATGTCCATCGCCGTGACATGTGCCCTGATCCGCACGACACCCCTGACTTGCAAGGACAGATGCAGCCGCCCGTACGCATCGGCCATGACGTCCGGCCGATTGACCACCTGACGTTTGCGATTCCGAAAGAGGATCAGCGGATAGGTGAACTGACCCGCAAGATCCGATACCCGGCCCGAGATCAGAAGATCGCTCCGCCACTGCATCAGATGTTGAATTCCGGCATACATCACACAATCCCTCACACCACTTCGGGTTGAGCCTTCGCCTATAGCCGACGCAAGCGGCGACTGTAACCGGAGCGACCCAAAATTGCCGCGAAACGCCATCATAGCGGCTATGCGCAAGACGCAAAGCGTTGCGCTGCGCCGCATGGGGCCTGTTTCCCATTCCCAGCGCACAAGAAACCGCACAATGGCGCATTGCCCTAAACCCTTTCGATGATCGTGGCGGCTCCCATGCCCGAGGCGATGCACAGCGTGGCCAGCCCCATCGTCTTGTCCGACCGCTCGAGCTCATCCAGCAGTGTGCCGATGATCATCGCACCCGTCGCGCCAAGGGGGTGCCCCATCGCGATAGACCCGCCGTTCACGTTGACAAGGCCGGGGTCCACATCGAACGCCTGCTGAAAGCGCAGGACGACGGCGGCAAAAGCCTCGTTCACCTCGAACAGATCAAGGTCGCGGATGGTCATGCCGTTGTCGGCCAGAATCTTTTCCGTTACCGGAACCGGCCCGGTCAGCATGATCGTGGGATCGGTGCCGATCTTTGCCGTGGCCCGGATGCGCGCGCGCGGTTTCAGGCCGTGGCGGATGCCAAACTCCTTGTTGCCGATCAGAACCGCTGCCGATCCATCGACGATACCACTGGAGTTGCCCGCCGTATGCACATGCTCGATCCTCTCCAGATGCGGGTATTTCATCATCGCGATCTTGTCGAACCCTGGCATCGCCTCGCCCATGTCCTTGAACGCCGCTTTCAGCGCGCCAAGCGATTGCATGTCGGTGCCCGGGCGGATGTATTCGTCGTGGTCAAGGATGGTCAGACCGTTCTGATCGGTGATGTCCACCACCGATTTCGCAAACCGCCCGTCCTTCCACGCGGCCACGGCACGGCGCTGCGATTCCACGGCCAACGCATCGGCCTGATCTCGGGTGAAGCCGTATTCGGTGGCGATGATGTCGGCGGAAATGCCTTGCGGCACGAAATAGGTCTTCATGGCCAACGACGGGTCCACCGCGATCGCCGCACCGTCGCTGCCCATCGCCACGCGGCCCATCATCTCGACCCCGCCCGCGATATAGCCGTCGCCCGCACCGCCGCGCACCTGATTGGCAGCAATGTTGACCGCCTCCATACCGCTGGCACAAAAGCGGTTGATCGCGAGGCCGGGGATTGACTGATCCAGATCCGAGGCCAGGACTGCCGAGCGTGCAAGACACCCGCCCTGTTCGCCCACCTGCGTGACATTGCCACAGATCACGTCCTCGACCGCGTGACCTTCCAGGTTGTTGCGCGCCTTCAAGGCATTCAGAATACGCGCCGAAAGTTGCACCGAAGTGACCTCGTGCAGGCTGCCGTCAGGCCGTCCCTTGCCGCGCGGACTGCGGATTGCGTCGTAGATATAGGCGTCTTGCATGGTATCCTCCTCAGGCCCGGTCGGATGGTTTGCCGGGCATCATGTCATAGGGGTCAGCCCAGCCGGGCTGGGCTGCAATGGCGTCAAGCCAGCGGTCGATATGGGGCCAGTCGATGCGGGAAAACCCGAACGGCTCGGGGTAATACAGATAGCCGCAGCACGACAGATCAGCGATGGTGATCGCCTCTCCCGCAACCCATTTGCGGTTTTCGAGATGGTCATTCAGAACCGTATAGGCTGCCTTCAGACGCCCTTGATTGAATGGAATAACGCCTGTGGGGCGTTTTTCCTCGGGCAGGAAATTCATCAGAAACCGGGTCGATCCGATGGTGCCCGACAGTTTGTGGTTGTCCCAGAACATCCAGCGCAGCACCTCGCGCCGTTCCGCCGCCGACCGCCCGCCCAACTTGCCTGTCTTGGAACTGATGTAATCAAGGATCACCCCCGATTGGCTGAGCGTGGTGTCGCCATCCATCAGAACCGGGACTTCGCCCATTTCGTTGATTGCCTTGTAGGCCGGACTACGCGCCTCGCCGTTGAAGAAATCGACGAACACCGGCTCCCATTCCATATCCGCCAAAGTCAGCGCCAGCGCCGCCTTGTAGGCGCTGCCGGATTCGCCGAAGCAATAGAGTTTCGCAGTCATTGGAGTCCTTCCGGAGACGGCATTGTCTGAACCGTCGGATTTGAGTATTTTTGCAAAAATGAAGTCGTAAGGTAACGGCGTGTTAACTCTGATACGTCCACAACAGAGTCACGGTACAGGCTGGAGAGCCGATGACCGTCAAAGGTGAAGTCGCCCCGGTCTTGCGTGAAGCTCTCACATGGGCTGGACCGGCTCCCTGACCGGGGCGCATCCCAAAGCTGTCCTTGGACTTCATCTTTGTCCAAATACTCAGCCTTCGCTCCTTCAGCAGGGCCCGCTCTCATGTCTTGCGCGCCTCCAGTTCCGCGTTGAACAACCGGATCCGGTGGGTCAGATTATCCTCGTTGATCACGCTGGAAAAGTTTTCGAACAGGAACGACAGCGCCTCGCCCTCATCCAGGCCCGCTTCGGTTGCAAAGCGTTTCAGGCGGCGGTAGCCGTCTTCTGTCATGGCAACCGGAAAGCGGCGGGTCAGCCTAAAGCGTTTGGGCACGGGTCTTGTCCTTTGCAGCAGGGGCCAAGGGCGGAGCGGCGGGAATGGGGGCGGGCCCGGGCCGGTTCGCCAGAACCGGAATGGACCCCGCCCTCCTGGGTATCAGAACGCGTCAGCCGTCAGCGCCATGACCGGATCCGCACCGGTTTCGATCCGGGCAAGGTGCAAGCCAGTCGCGGGCAGTTGGCGTGCCATGTAGAACCGGCCCGTGGCGATTTTCGCTTCGTAGAAATCGCGGTCAGACGCACCGGAATCGAGGGCCGCATAGGCCGCCTTGGCCATCCGCGCCCACATCAGGCCAAGGCAGACATGGCCCATCAGATGCATGAAGTCATACGAGCCGGACAGGGCGGCGTTGGGGTTCTTCATGCCGTTCTGCATGAAGTACATGCCCGCCGCCTGCATATCCTTTGACGCCTTCTTCAGCGGCTCAAGGAACCCCGGCTTCAGCCGTTCGTCGCCTTCGTTTTCCTTGATGAAGCCTTTGACCATGTCAAAGAAGGCCATCACATGCTTGCCACCGTCGGCCGCAAGCTTGCGGCCCACAAGGTCCAGCGCCTGAATGCCGTTCGCGCCCTCATAGATCTGCGCGATCCGTGCGTCGCGGGCGAATTGCGACATGCCCCATTCCTCGATATAGCCATGCCCGCCGAATACCTGCTGGGCGTTCACCGCCATCTCGAAGCCCTTGTCGGTCTGAAAGCCCTTGATCACCGGGGTCAGCAGCGAGATCATGCCCTCTGCCGCAGCGTCACCCATCCGGGTCGAACGATCAATCAGATGCGCGCCCCAGAAGGTCAGCGCGCGCGCGCCTTCGACAAAGGATTTCTGCTCCATCAGATTGCGGCGGATGTCGGGATGCACGATCAGGGGGTCGGCGGGCCCCTTGGGATTTTCAACCCCTGTGACCGCGCGGCCCTGCAGGCGGTCCTTGGCATAGGCCAGCGCGTTCTGGTAGGCGGCCTCGGCCACCGCATAGCCTTGCAGACCCACTCCCAGACGCGCCTCGTTCATCATGGTGAACATCGCGCGCATGCCTTTGTGCAGATCGCCAAGCAGCCAGCCCGTCGCGCCATCATAGTTCATCACGCAGGTCGCATTGCCGTGGATGCCCATCTTTTCTTCGATCTTGCCGACCGTGACGGCATTGCGGGCGCCAAGGCTGCCGTCGTCCTTGACCAGAAATTTCGGCACGATGAACAGGCTGATGCCCTTGGTGCCTTCGCCGCCGCCGGGAGCCTTGGCCAGCACCAGATGGATGATGTTGTCGGCCAGATCATGCTCGCCCGCCGAGATGAAGATTTTCTGCCCGGTAATGCGGTAGCTGCCATCGCCTTGCGGTTCGGCCTTCGTGCGCATCTGGCCCAGATCGGTGCCGCAATGGGGTTCGGTCAGGTTCATCGTGCCGGTCCAGTCGCACGACACCATCTTGGGCAGATACATTGCCTTCTGCGCATCCGTGCCATGCACATGAATGGCGGAATAGGCGCCGTGGGTCAGGCCTTGATACATGTTGAAGGCCATGTTGGCCGATACGAACATCTCTCCCACCGCCGTACCCATCAGGTAGGGCAGGCCCTGCCCGCCATAGTCGGGGTCACAGTCAAGCGCCGTCCAGCCGCCGTCTTTCATGGCCTTGAAAGCCAGATCAAACCCCTTGGGCGTGCGCACCACACCGTTTTCCAGATGGCAGCCTTCACGGTCGCCGCTTGCATTCAGGGGTGCCAGCACGTCGCGCGCGACCTTGCCTGCCTCTTCCAGCACCGCCGAGGTAAAGCCCTCGTCCAGATCGTCGTAACCCGGAACGCCCGATCCGGTGATGTTCAGAAGGTTGTGCAGCACGAACTGCATGTCTTTCACGGGGGCGGTATAGGTCGGCATCTGTCTCTCCCTCAGGTCTTTGTCGCGGTCATTCGGCGGCGGTCTTGCGGCCCGCCTTTATCATTCCATCCGCCCAGGCCATCTGCGCCTTCAGTTCGGTGATCGAGGTATCAAGCTCGGCGCGTTCGGCCTCCATCTGTGCCAGTCGGCTGGCTGCGACTTCTTGCCCGCGCGCGATCTGCGCGATTTCATCACGGTCACGGTCGTACATATCCAGAAGCTGGCGGATGTCTTCAAGATTGAAGCCATAGCGTTTGCCCCGCAGGATCAGTTTCATGCGCGCCCGGTCGCGCCGCGTAAACAGCCGCCGGGTGCCCTGACGAATCGGAAAAAGCAGTTCTTTGGACTCGTAAAACCGCAGGGTGCGCAGGGTCACATCGAAGGTGTCGCACATCTGGCGGATCGTCAGCACATCATTGGTCATCATTGTCTCGCATCGTTGCATCACGCGTAAATGCGAACGGCTCAGTCTACTTACCAGAGTCTGTACGGGTGACGTGACTGTAACGTAACGTCAATTCGTCCGGCACGAAATGACCTGAAAGCTTCTGCTGATCTGGTGTAATTTTCGCACGCGGCCGATCTTCATTTCTCGCCCAGCGTCTGGCTGCGCAAGGCCCGCAGATCGGCGATCGTGGTGTCAAGTTCCGCTCTTTGCCGCTCCAGTTCCGAAAGTTGCCGGTCAGCCAGTTCGATCAATGCACGGTCCTGCGCCTCGGTGCCCTTCTGACGGTAGATCAGCAGCCACTGGCGGATTTCCTCAAGCGAAAAGCCGAAACGTCGACCCCGCAGGATAAGCGTCATGCGCGCGATTTCGCGGGCACCGTAAAACCGCGATCGACCGTCTTTTTCGGGTTCCAGAAGTTCGATGTATTCGTAGTAGCGCAAGGTGCGCGGCGTCACCTCGAACCGCGAACACATTTCCTTGAAGCTGAGGCGAACCTCGGTCATTGCGCTGCCCTCCAGCCTGCGACGTTAGGCGCAAGATGCGACATATTGCAACATAAGCGTGCATCGGGCGAAGTCACAACCGCGCAATGCGCTTGCAGGGGCGGACGGAACGGGGATTATGGCGGCAAGGATCGGGGGCGCTATGGTCGATGTTCTGAAACTGGCACGGCAATTCATCGACGCATTACCACATTCGCGCGCGTTGGCGATGCGGCTTGATCGGGTGGAGGATGGCTTTGCCGTGATCTCGATGCCCTATGATCCAACGTTCATCGGAGACCCGGCGACCGGGGTCATCCACGGTGGTGCTGTGTCGGCGCTGATGGATACGGCATCGGGGGCTGCCGTGATGAGCCATCCGACTGCGCCCCTTGCCACCGCGACGATTGATCTGCGGATTGATTACATGCGCCCGGCAACGCCCGGTCAGCGCATTGTGGCCGAGGCGTTGTGTTACCACGTCACCCGGTCGGTCGCCTTCGCCCGCGTCACCGCCTATGACGATGACCGCGACCGCCCGGTTGCGGCCGCCACCGGGGCCTTCACGCTGGAACGTCCTGCGAAACAGGGGGCAGCCGAATGATCCGCCCGCAACCCGAACCCGTGCAGGTGGTCAAACAGCGCCGTGATGCAGCCTTGGCACGGCTGGTCGGCGGGGTGCCCTATATCAAATGGCTGGGCGTCACCTTTGACCGGCGCGGGGATGAGTTGACCGCCGTTCTGCCCTTTGCCGACCGCCTGATCGGCAACCCCGCCATTCCCGCCCTGCACGGCGGCGCGATTGCGGCGTTTCTTGAGGTTGCAGCGATCATCGAATTGTCATGGTCCCTGATCTGGGAGGAGATGGAGAAAACCACCTCTCCCCGCCCCGACGCGCCCCTTCCGCCATTGCCCAAGACGATTGATTTCACCGTTGATTACCTGCGCTCCGGCCTGCCGCGTGATGCTTATGCGCGGGCACGCGTCAATCGGTCCGGGCGGCGCTATGCATCGGTGCATGTCGAGGCGTGGCAGGACAACCGCGCGCGGCTGTTCGCGCAGGCAACGGGCCATTTTCTGATGCCCGCGCGCGACGGCGATGGCTGACATCACCCACGCCCGCGTATTGCGGATTGCGCTGCCGATCGTGCTGTCGAATGCGACCGTGCCGCTTTTGGGTGCGGTGGATACCGGGGTTGTGGGCCAGATCGGGCTTGCTGCCCCGATTGGTGCCGTGGGGATCGGGGCGATCATTCTGTCCAGCCTCTACTGGATCTTCGGGTTTTTGCGGATGGGCACCTCGGGGCTTGCCGCGCAGGCGCATGGGGCAGGTGATGCGGCGGAACGCACCGCCGTTCTGCTGCGGGCGCTGATCATCGGCGGGGTGGCGGGGGCGGTGCTGATCGTGCTGCAACTGCCGCTGATCTGGGCTGCCTTCCGTCTGGCCCCGGCCAGCGCCGAGGTTGAGGCGCTGGCGCATCACTATCTGCAAATCCGCATCTGGGGCGCGCCTGCCACGATCTCGCTTTATGCCATCACCGGCTGGCTGATCGCGGTTGAGCGTACGCGGGCGGTGCTGGTCGTGCAGTTGTGGATGAACGGGCTGAACGTGGCGCTGGATGTGTGGTTCGTGATGTGCCTTGGCTGGGGCGTGCCGGGCGTGGCCGCAGCCACGCTGATTGCCGAATGGTCCGGTGTGGCACTGGGCCTGTGGCTGTGCCGGGATGCGTTTGGCGCCGCTTTGGCCCCGGCACTGGGGCGGTTGCGCGATGCCGTGGCGCTGAGGCGGATGGTGCTGGTCAACCGCGACATCATGCTGCGGTCAGTGCTGTTGCAGGCCAGTTTCACGACATTCCTGTTTCTGGGCGCAGGCTTTGGCGATGTGCAACTGGCCGCCAATCAGATCAACCTTCTGTTCCTGTCGATCACCGCTTACGCGCTGGACGGCTTTGCCTTCGCCGCGGAAACGCTGGTGGGGCAGGCGATGGGCGCGCGGGCCTTGGGGCAGGTGCGGCGGTC
>JBGSRQ010000482.1:0-9419 GCA_041737515.1 Rhodobacterales bacterium
GATCGAAGTGGTGGCCGAACCCCTGTTGTCACTGGGCGAGGATGAGGCGCGCGCGCGCGACCGGGCGGCACATCTTCTGGCGCGGCTCAACATCCCCGAGCGGCTGTGGCAGTTGTCACCGACCACCTTTTCGGGCGGCGAGCAGCAGCGGGTGAACATCGCGCGCGGTTTTGCCCACCCCTACCCTGCGCTTCTTCTGGATGAACCGACCGCCAGCCTTGATGCAGCCAACCGCGAGGTTGTGCTGGCCCTGATCGAGGAAGCCAAGGCGCGCGGTGCGGCCATCATCGGGATTTTCCACGATGAGGGCGCGCGCCACCGTCTGTGCGACCGGGTTCTGGATGTGGCGCAGTTCACACCAACTCCGCAGGCCGCCTGATGCCCACCCGCTCGGACCCCTTGCTTTATGCGGTGGTCGGCCCCTCGGGCGCGGGCAAGGACAGCTTGATGATGGCGGCCAAGGCAATCAGGCCCGATATCGTGTTGGTGCGCCGGATCATCACCCGCCCGGCCGAGGCGGGGGGTGAGGATTTTGAAAGCGTTAACGAAGCAGAATTCGCCCGCCGCAAGGCCGCCGGAGACTTTGCGCTGTCGTGGTCGGCGCATGGGCTGCAATATGCCATTCCCGCCAGCATCCACCATGATATCGCGGCAGGCCATCCGGTTCTGTTCAACGCTTCGCGCGCGATGCTGGCGCAGGCGGCGCAGGATTTCCCCGATCTGGTCGTGCTTTACATCACCGCACCCGTCGCCGTTCTGACACAGCGGCTGGTTGCACGCGGCCGCGAACACCCCGAAGACATCGCGGCCCGCCTGTTGCGCAACACAGGTGAGTTGCCCGCCGGGCTGAGTATCGTCGAGATCGAAAATGCGCAGAGCTTTGAAAAGGCGCTGGCGCAGTTTCTGTCGGCGCTTCAGCCCGCCAGCGCCGCGCGGTGAAGAACGTGAAAAAGCCCGGCCTCATCTTCTCCAAAGAGGCACAGATCTTCAATGATGTAAGGGCGCGGCACAACGACCGACAGATGCGGGGCAAGGCCGGTCTCGACCCGGCTCAGCACGGCATCGGGCAAGGATCCGGTGAGGGTCATGTGGAAGCGGAACGCCTCCATTACATAGGGATAACCCCAGCGGTGCAGATTGTCGCGCTCTCCCTCCGTCAAGGCATCGGGGTTGCGGCGGGCAACATCGGCGGGGGTCAGGGGCGCACGGAACGCATCGAAATCGGCGACAGTGCGGGCGGCCAGGCGGTTCAGGTCGCTGGTGTCGCCCTGCGGGATCAACGCCAGAAACCCGCCCAGCCGCGCCATGACCAACCCAGCCAGCCGGACCGGCGCCTCGGTCGCACAAAACCCCTCCAGGGCTGCCACAAGACCGGCTTGCGTGCGGCCATCGGCCAGCCGGAAGGGCGCCTTGATCGTGGCGTGCAGTCCGTATTTGCGCGGCGCCTCGGTCAGCGCGCGGGTTGCAGGCTCGGTCAGTCCGTCGATGACCGGGCGCGGCAACGCCACGCCACCCTCTGCCGACCGCCCCAGCCAATCGGCACCGAAACTTGCGAAATCCGCTGTTGCCCCGTCGCGACGGGGGGCATGGTAGATTGCATATCGTTTAAAGCTGTCCATGACTGCCCGCCTACCCGGTCGGTGTCACAATTCCATGACGCCGTCCCCTTATTCCAATAAGACCCGACCGATCCAGCCTCAAGGACCATCCATGACCGACACGATTTTTGCCAACGCCCGTATCGTTTTGCCGACCGAGGTGATCACCGGCAGCCTGCGCATCCGCGACGGGCTGATCGACAGCATTGACCACGGCGCTGCGGTGCCGTCAGGCGCACTGGATTGCGGCGGCGACCGGATCGCGGCAGGTCTGGTTGAATTGCACACCGACAATCTGGAACGTCATATCGAACCCCGCCCTGACGTGCACTGGCCACATGCGGCAGCGATTCTTGCGCATGATGCAGAACTGGCCGGGGTGGGTATCACGACGGTGTTCGATGCGATGCGGGTCGGGTCGATCCCGTCGCAGAAGAACGGCGAATACCGCAAGTATGCGCGCGGCCTGTCGCAGGAACTGGGCGCGCTGCGTGAAACCGGCAGTCTGCGCATTTCGCATCTTCTGCATCTGCGCGCCGAGGTCTGTTCCGAAACGCTTGAGGCGGAACTGGCCGAATTCGGCGCGCACGACGGTGTGGGACTAGTCAGTCTGATGGACCACACCCCCGGCCAGCGACAGTTTCGCGATGTGACGAAACTGGCGGCTTATGTGCGCGGCAAGCACAGCCTGACCGAGGCGCAGTTCGAAGATCATATTGCGCATCTGAAAGGCCTGCGCGACACCTTTGGCGACATGCACGAACGTGTGGCAGTGGCCGAAGCGCGTCGTTTTGGCGCGGTGATCGCCAGCCATGATGACACGACCGAGGCGCAGGTTGCGGCATCGGCGGCACATGGCATCAGGCTGGCCGAATTTCCAACCACGGTCGAGGCCGCGCGCGCCTGCCATGCGCATGGGATTGCGGTGATCATGGGGGCACCGAACCTGATCCGGGGCGGGTCACATTCCGGCAATGTGGCGGCCAAGGAACTGGCAGAGTTGAACCTTCTGGACATTCTGTCGTCGGATTATGTGCCCGCCGCCCTGCTGACCGGGTCGCTTGCCCTTGGCGATCTTTGGGGCGATCCGGCGCGGGGTCATGCCACCGTCAGCGCCACCCCGGCACGCTCGGCCGGGTTGACCGACCGGGGCGAGATTGCGGTCGGCAAACGCGCTGATCTGATCCGTATTGCGAACGTGGGTGGTCTTCGGGTCTTGCGCGAGACATGGGTGGCGGGGCGGCGCGTGGCGTAAGCCTTTGGTTTGATCCTCTGGCCGATTGATCGGCGCATGGTTTTGCGCCTATCAAGGTGAATGCAGCTGGCCGGAACCGACATTCGATTGCTCAAGGTCTTTGACGCGGTGGTGCGTCATGGCGGATTCGGGGCTGCGCAGGCCGAGCTTAACGTGGGCATGTCAACGATCAGCAACCATATGACAGCGCTGGAGGAACGGCTTGGCGTCGCGCTTTGCACCCGTGGCCGCGGCGGTTTCCGACTGACCGAAAAGGGTGCGCTGGTCCACGTCGAAACCCAAAGGCTTTTGCGCACGCTTGAGGGGTTCTCGCACAATGTCAGCCTGTTGAAGGGCCAGCTTGTCGGCACGCTGCGCCTTGGCGTCGTGGATGCCATCGCGACCGACCCGAACAACCGGCTGCACATTGCGATCCAGCGGTTCATGTCGGCACCCCACGATCTGCGGCTGGAGGTGCGGCAATCCTCGCCGCAGGAGTTGCAGGAACAGGTGCTGAAAGGCACGCTGGATCTTGCCATCGGAAGTTTTCCACACAAGGTGGCAGGGCTTGGCTTCACGCCGCTTTACAGTGAAGCCCACAGCCTTTATTGCGGCGCGTCCCATCCCCTGTTCGACATCCCCACAGCCGACCTGAGCCTTGACGCCCTGCGCCGCGAAAAGATCGTGGGGCGCGGGTATTGGCGCGACCGCCATCACAGCGATCTGGGGTTCGAGAACATCACCGCACTGGTTTACGAGATCGAGCCGCAGTTGATCCTGATCCGCAGCGGCGCGGTCATCGGCTATCTGCCCGATCATTTCGCAAAGGCGTGGGTCGCCGCCGGGGCGTTGCGCTGCCTGTCGCCGGTGGCGCCAGAGTTTTCGGTGCGATTTGATCTGGTTGCACGCAAGGGGGCGAAACCCTCGCAAGCCGCCGGCGGGTTTGCGCAGGCGGTGACCGAAACGTTCGGGAGTGCGGTTTAGTTCAGGGTTCGCAAAACCTGACTTCATGCATTTTGCATTTCCTCAAACCAATCCCTGCGGCATCCTTGCGTGATTGCGAAATCAGCGGGGGCAGCATGGCCAAGACATTCAATCAACCGCTTGGTGGCAACGACATGCCCCGGTTCGGCGGCCCGACCACGATGATGCGCCTGCCCGCGCAGGATACGGCAGAGGGGTTGGATGCCTGTTTTGTGGGCATTCCGATGGATATCGGGGCTTCGAACCGGGCCGGAACCCGCCACGGCCCTCGTCAGATCCGCGCCGAAAGTGTGATGTTGCGGCCCTACAACATGGCAACCGGTGCGGCCCCGTTTCAGGCCATGCAGGTGGCGGATATCGGCGATGTGCCGATCAATACATTCGATCTGAAAAAGACCGTGGATATCATCACCGCCCATTACCATCAGATCCTGGCTACGGGCTGCATCCCGCTGACGCTGGGCGGCGATCACACGCTGACGTGGCCCGTTCTGCGCGCGATTGCCAAACGGCACGGTCCGGTTGCGCTGATCCACGTTGATGCCCATGCCGATATCAATGACGACATGTTCGGCGAGAAGATCGCCCACGGCACCCCCTTTCGCCGGGCGGTCGAGGACGGGCTGCTGCAATGCGACAAGGTGTTCCAGATCGGCCTGCGCGGCACCGGCTATTCGCCCGATGATTTCAACTGGTCGCGCGGTCAGGGCTTTACCGTCGTGCAGGCCGAGGAGTGCTGGCACAAATCGCTGACACCGCTGATGGAACAGGTTCGGGCGAAAATCGGCGATGCGCCGGTTTACCTTTCCTATGATATCGACAGTCTGGACCCTGCCTTTGCGCCGGGCACCGGCACGCAGGAAATCGGCGGTCTGACCATCTGGCAGGGGATGGAGATCATTCGCGGCTGCGCCGGGCTGAACCTTGTGGGCTGCGATCTGGTCGAGGTGTCGCCACCCTATGACATGGCAGGAACCACGGCGCTGGTGGCCGCGAACCTGCTTTACGAGATGCTGTGCGTGTTGCCGAAAGCACAAGCGCACCGGCGCGCGCAGGCTGCGAACTGACGTTGAATACATAAGAACCAACAGGGGAAAATTGACATGAACAGACTGACAACAACCGCAATCGTCTCGCTATCAACCCTCGCCATGATGCAAGCGGCCAATGCCGAGGAAATCAACGCGCTGGTCTGGTGCGATCACGCCGACCCCGCCCTGATCGAGCCGTTCACGGCCGCCACAGGCATCACCGTGAACCTGAAGGAATATGAAGGCACGGCGGCGGGTCTGGCTATTCTGGATCAGTCGCAGCCCGGCGATTGGGATGTGCTGGTGATTGATGCGGTCGACGTGGGCCGCGCTGTTGATCTGGGGCTTCTGGCCGAACTGCCCGCGGACAAGCTGCGCAACGGGGAATTCTTCCCCGAGGTCGTTATGGCCGAAAACAACAGCCGCGACGGCAAGACCTATGCCGTGACCGAAAAATTCGGCTACAACACCATCGCTTTCAACAAATCCAAGGTTGATCCGGCGGATATGGAGGATATGGCAACACTGACCTCCGGCAAATATGACGGGCGCATCGCAATCTATGACTACTATCTGCCCGTGCTGGGCGAGATGTCCCTGGCCGCGGGTGTGAACACCGCCGACATGACGCCCGACACGCTGGCCGCGCTGAAAGAGCCGCTTTTCGCGCTGCGCAAGGCGTCTAAATCGGTGGGCGATGTGGTCGCATCGCAGACCGCGCTTGCCACGGGTGAGGTGGATATTCTGGTCGGCGGCGGGGAATGGCTGACCGCCGTTCTGCATGCCGAAAATCCGGATCTGGACTGGACGATTCCGAAACAGGGGGCGGTGCGCTGGGCGCAGTCGCTGGCGGTTCTGGAGGCGAGCGAGAAGAAGGAGGCGGCGCTCCAATTCGTCGATTACATCACAAGCCCTGAAGGTCAGGCGCGGCTTGCGACCTCATCTTGCTATTGGGGGATGCCGGCCAATGCCAAAACCGGCGACGTGCTGACGCCCGAGCAAAAGACCGTTCTGCGCTGGGATCAACAGCCGGAATATCTGGCAAAAACGCAACTTTACCCGGTGCCCGATGCAGCACTGGATCAGGCGATGCAGGATCTGTGGACGGAAATGCTGCAGAACTGACGCAGACATGGCCAGCATCGAGGCAACCGAGGCGCGCCGGGCGACAGCATTTGTCGCCCCGGCCCTGTTGTGGGTGCTGGCCTTTTTCATCCTTCCCTTTGCCGTGATGATCGGCGTCAGCTTTGCGCGGCTGGAGGGGCGGACCGTCGTCTACGGGTTGTCTTTCGACAATTACCTGCGGTTCTTCAGCGACCCCTCGCTGTTCAAGGGTCTGACGATCTCGCTTGAAATCACCGCCGTAGTGACGGTGATTTCGGTGCTGCTGGCCTATCCCCTGGCGTGGATCATCGCGATGCGGGTGCCTGCGCGGTATCAGCGGTTGGCCTTGATGCTGGCGGTGCTGCCGTTCTGGACATCGTATGTCGTGCGGTCTTACGCATGGCTTCTGGTGCTGGGTCAGAACGGCGTGATAAACAAGGCGTTGCTGGCCTTGGGTGCGATTGCCGAGCCGCTGGAACTGGCATCCACACGCAGCGCCACGATCGTCGGCTTTGTGCATTTCTTTGTCATGTTGCTGACGCTGACGATCTATTCGAACCTGATCCAGCTTTCGCCGAACTACGCCCGTGCGGCGGCTGATCTTGGCGCCAGCGCCTTTGGCACCTTTCGCCATGTGATCCTGCCGCTGACCCTGCCGGGCGTGGTCACGGGCGCGTTCCTGACCTTTGTTCTGTGCATCGGCGACTATATCACGCCGCAGATCCTTGGTGGCAACAACGAGCTGACCCTGCCGCAGCTGATCATGCTGCAACTGGGGCGACGCGGCGATTTTCCGATGGCATCCGCGATGTCAATCATCCTGATGGGTGTGGTGACGCTGGCCTATTTCGCCTCTGCGCGCTGGCTCAAGCTGGACCGGGTGTAGCGGATGGGGCGCTTTTTCGCATGGACCTATATGGCACTGATCTACGGGTTCATCTTTCTGCCCGTCGGTGTATTGGTGCTGTTTTCGTTTCAGGAAGGGCGGCTGCCGGTGCCGCCCTTCAACGGACCGTCGATGAAATGGTATGGTCAGGTTCTGGGCGACCGGGGGCTGATGACGGCGCTGGCCAATTCGTTTCTGGTGGCGATTGTGTCATCGGCGGTGGCGCTGGTGCTGGGGTTTCTGGCGGCCCATGCCTTGGCTCGGCACCGGTTGCCGGGTTCGGTCCTGATGCGGGGGCTGCTGATTGCCCCGATGACCGTTTCTTATCTGATCATCGCGCTGGGGCTCTTGTCCGTGTTCAACGGCGTGGGTCTGCGCCCGTCGCTGCTGGCGACCGGCATTGGCCATGTGGTGATCAACCTGCCGCTTTGCTTTGCCATTCTTTACGCAGCTATGGGCGACCAGCAGAAGAACGCAGAACGCGCAGCGCGCGACCTTGGCGCGTCCGAGAGTCGTATCCTGTGGCTGATTTCCGCGCCGATGCTGATGGCGCCGATGCTGGCCGCGTTTTTCCTTTCGGTTACCTTCAGTTGGGACGAGTTCATCATCGCCTTTCTTCTGACCCGCTTTGACGTCACCCTGCCGGTGGAAATCTGGTCGATGCTGCGTTCGGGCCTTTCGCCGAAAACCAACGCGATCGGGTCGCTGGTGTTTCTGGTGTCCGTTTCCCTGCTGATCGTGCTGGAGTTCACCGTGTTCAGAAAGCGCATCCGATGACCGCCGCCGTATCCTTGCAGGGCATCCGCCATGCCTTTGGCACCTACACGGCCCTTGATGGCATTGATCTGAACATCGCGGCGGGTGAGTTCATCGTGCTGCTTGGCCCGTCGGGCTGCGGCAAAACCACGCTTCTATCAATTTTGGGTGGGTTTGTAACGCCAACCCAAGGCCGCGTTCTGTTTGGCGACAGGGACATGACGCATGTCACCCCCAAATCCCGCCCGACAACGACGATGTTTCAGGATTACGCCCTGTTCCCGCACATGTCGCTGCTCGACAACGTGGGCTTTGGCCTGCGGATGCGGGGGCAAAGCCGGGCCGCGCGACATCTGAAAGGGATGAAGATGTTGCAGATGGTCGGGCTGGATGCCAAGGCAGCGTCCCGCCCGCATGAACTTTCCGGCGGGCAGCGGCAGCGCGTGGCGCTGGCCCGTGCGCTGGCAGTGGACCCCGAGGTTTTGCTGCTGGACGAACCTCTTGGCGCGCTGGACCTGAAATTGCGCCGTCAGATGCAGGACGAATTGAAGGCCATTCAGCGCCGTGTCGGCACCACTTTCGTTCACGTCACCCATGATCAGGAAGAGGCGATGGCCGTGGCCGACCGCATTGTGGTGATGAACCATGGCCGGATCGAGGATATCGGCCCGCCGCAAGACATCTACCTGCGTCCGAAAAGCCTTTTTTCGGCAAGTTTCATGGGCGAAATCAATCTGATTCCCGCCAGGCCGGTTCCGGGCGGGGTGCAGACGGGGCTGGGGCGACTGGCGGTTGTGGCCGCGACAACGGGGCCACAGATCCTGTGCATCCGGCCCGAAAATCTGGGGCTTGCGGGGGATATCCCCTTGGGCGAGGCGCGGCTGACAGATGCCGCCTTTTTCGGCTCGCATCACCGCTGCCACTTTTCCCCCACCGCGGCCCCCGATCTTTCACTGGTCGCCCATTTGCCGCAAACGGGGCATCCTGCGGTTGGCACGCTGCACCAGCTATATGCCACCAGCGCCACCCTTCTGCCGCAAGGAACCCCCGCATGACCCGCGCCCGTCCCGAGGATTGGTATCGCATCCGCGCCATCGGGGATGGCGTAACTTGGATCGACGAGCCGCATATCCTTGAATTCTACCGCTGCAATATCTGGCACGTCCGGGGCCGCGACCGCGATATGCTGGTGGACAGCGGCATGGGGGTCGTAGGACTGCGCGACTGGGTGCCTTTGGTGACGGAACGCGCGCTGGATGCCGTGGCGAGCCACACGCATTTCGACCATATCGGCGCGCATCACGAATTTCCTTGCCGCCTGTGCCACACAGCCGAGGCGCAATTTCTTGAGAACCCGACGCGGGCAGGCATCCTCGCCGATCCGTATGTAACGGACGAGATTTTCACCACCCTGCCCCCGGTGCCTTACCAATCGGCGCGGTATCAGGTCAAAGCCGCCCCCGCGACGCGGCTTCTGGCCGATGGCGACGTGATCGACCTTGGCGACCGCCGGTTCGAGGTGATCCACACTCCCGGCCATTCCCCCGGCGGGATTGCCCTGTGGGAGGCCGCAAGCGGCATCCTGTTTTCAGGCGACATCGTTTATGACGGGCCGCTGATCGAGGATACCTATCACGCCGATGCCGCAGACTATCACCGATCCATGGTGCGGCTTTACGATCTGCCGGTGCGGGTGGTGCACGGCGGGCATTTCGCAAGCTATGATGGCGCACGTCACCGCAAGATCATCGGTGACTGGCTGCGAGGCAAAAACGCCTGACCCAACCCGGCCACATGCCGCGCTGCGGCCGATGATGCGGCGCGGC
>JBGSRQ010000501.1:0-5519 GCA_041737515.1 Rhodobacterales bacterium
GTGTGCTGCAGGGCCGGGGCTTTGGCGAGGATATCTGGATCAGAGTCACAGCGGCGGGCCATCAGGCTTGACGCGGGCCGCGGGTCGGCTTAGGCGGCGGCGGATGAATGAAACCGATCACAACGACGCGGTTGCACCCGACGGGCCGCCCCCCGTCCGGCGCAATTTTTATGGGCGCGTGCATGGCAAGACGTTGCGCGTCAGTCAGAAGGGTTATCTGGCACAGGATCTGGGCGCGTTGCGTCCGGCGGGCGTGTCGCGCGAGGAAAACCCGGACCGGGTTGCGATTGATCCTGGCGCGATCTTTGGCGATGCGCGCGAGCTGTGGGTCGAGATCGGTTTTGGTGGCGGCGAGCATCTGGTGCATATGGCGGAACGCTACCCCGGGGTCGGGGTGATTGGGTGCGAGCCATTCGTGAACGGGGTTGCCATGCTTTTGGGCAAGATCCGGCGGGCGGGTATTTTCAATCTGGCCGTGTATCCGGGAGATGCGCGCGATCTGTTTGATGTGCTGCCGGCCGCGTCGGTTGCGAAGGCCTTTCTGAATTACCCTGACCCATGGCCAAAGCGCCGCCACCACCGGCGTCGCTTTGTGACGCAGGATCATCTGGGGGGGCTGGCGCGGGTCATGCAGCCGGGGGCAGAGTTCCGGGTGGCCACCGATATTGAGGGTTATATGCGACAAGCCCTGATCGAAGTTCCGCAGGCGGGATTTGAACTGGTTTGCGTCGGCGGCGCGCCTTGGGATGACTGGCACTCGACCCGGTACGAGAAGAAGGCGCTGCGCGAGGGGCGGGTGCCGGTTTACGCAACGTTCCGGCGTTCGGGGTGACCCGGGGCCGGATTTGAGTATTTTTTGCAAAGATGAAGATGTGCGGGGCCGCGCGGGACGGGGCTGGACCACGGGTTTGGCCTTCGCTAAGGCTGCCGGTGTAATTCGAGAGGTGCGATGATGTCTGCCCATGGTGATCCGATGCCGATGACGGCCCGCAAATCGCGGCCTTTGCGCGGCGAGGCCGGCGTGCCGGGGGACAAGTCGATCAGCCACCGGGCGTTGATTTTCGGGGCGATGGCGGTGGGTGAGACGAAGATCACCGGCCTGCTGGAAGGACAGGATGTGCTTGATACCGCAGCTGCCATGCGTGCCTTCGGAGCGCAAGCGGTGCAGCACGCGCCGGGGGTGTGGTCGGTGCACGGCGTCGGTGTGGGCGGGTTTCGCGAGCCTTCGGATGTGATTGACTGCGGCAATTCGGGCACCGGGGTGCGTCTGATCATGGGTTGCATGGCGACGACTGCGATGACCGCGACATTCACCGGCGACGCCAGTCTGCGAAAGCGCCCGATGGGGCGGGTGACAGAGCCTTTGGCGTTGTTCGGCACGCAGGCTTACGGTCGCAAGGGGGGGCGGTTGCCGATGACGGTGGTGGGGGCCGCGGATCCGGTGCCGGTGCGATATACTCTGCCCGTTGCCAGCGCTCAGGTGAAATCGGCGGTCTTGCTGGCGGGGTTGAATGCGCCGGGCCAGACGGTCGTGATCGAGCGCGAGCCGACGCGGGATCATTCGGAGCGGATGCTGCTGGGCTTTGGCGCTGATCTGACCGTGGAAAAGACCGCCCAAGGCAACGTGATCACCCTGACAGGCCAGCCCGAATTGCGCCCGCAGGTGGTGGCGGTGCCGCGCGATCCATCCTCGGCCGCGTTTCCGGTCTGTGCGGCGCTGATCGTTGAGGGGTCTGACATTCTGGTGCCGGGCGTCAGCCAGAACCTGACCCGCAACGGGATCTACCTGACCCTGGTCGAGATGGGTGCGGATATCGCATTCGAGAACCCGCGCGAAGAGGGCGGCGAGCCGGTCGCCGATCTGCGGGTGCGGTTTTCGGCGCTGAAAGGCATCGAGGTGCCTCCGGAACGTGCGCCGTCGATGATTGACGAATATCCGGTGTTGTCGGTGGTAGCCTCGTTCGCCGAGGGGCGCACGGTGATGCGGGGCGTCAAGGAACTGCGGGTCAAGGAATCCGACCGGATCGACGCGATGGCGCGCGGGCTTGAGGCCTGCGGCGTGCGCATCGAGGAGGACGAGGATACGCTGATCGTGCATGGCATGGGGGCCGGCGGTGTTCCCGGCGGTGCAACCTGTGCCGTGCATCTGGACCACAGGATTGCGATGAGCTTTCTGGTGCTGGGGATGGCCGCCAAAGCGCCCGTGACGGTGGATGACGCGACTCCGATTGCAACGTCTTTCCCGGTGTTCGAAGGGTTGATGCGGGGGTTGGGGGCAGCGTTGTCGACGGGCGCTGTCTAGCCTAGTAGCCGGGGGCGCTTTCGCCGGGGCACTGGCTGAGGGGTGATGCAAGAAAGCCCAGCAGCAGCGCCTCGCGCGGTTCGCCCATGTGGCGCAGGTAGGCTGCTTGCACGGCATAAGCCTCGGCCTCCAGTGCGGCGGGGCAGCGGGCGGTTGTTTGTGCGCCGTGCTGATATTGGGCGGCGTGGACAAGTTCGTGCAAAAGGTAGCTTTTGCCCAGCACCGTTTCCAGATCAAGGTCGCGGGCCAGTGTGATGCGGCCCGTTTCGGGCGCGTAGCCGCCCGCTTGTGAGCGCAGCGTGGCATCGGTGCTGATGAACTTGGCGCGATGAACCGTCTGGCAGGTCGGGGCGGCGCTGTAGCCTGTCTGATCGGTAATGAAGGCCTCCAGCAGGCGCAGGTCGGGGCAGGTGTCTGCCCGAGCGGGCAGGGCATGGAGCAGAGTTATCAACAGGGCGGCAAGCAGCTTCATAAAAATGAAGCGTAAACGTCACGAAGATTTTGTAAATACGTTACAGGTCTGTGCCGCCGGGAGGCTTCGTCTTCATGGCAACGGCCGCTCCCCCAGCCGTTGTGCCACCATCACCAGATAGCCATCCGGGTCCTGCACCAGAAATTCGCGTTGGCCGCCCAGACGGTCGCCCCAGTCGCGCCATTTCTCGCGCAGCGGAACGTAGAAAGGCACGGCGGCAGCGATCATCGCGACGGCCAATGCATCGACATCGGCCACAAACACCTGAATGACCGCGCCGCGCCCGAAGGGTTGCTCCATCGGACCGGTCTCCCAGTCGCCGTCGCGTTCATAGAACATCACTTGCGCGCCGTCGGGGCGTGTCACGCAGGCCAGTTTCTGCGCCGGGCGGGCAAAGGCCACCGAAAAGCCCATGGGGCCGGTCCAGAAGGCAAGGCTTCGGGCGTAGTCGCTGACCATGATTTCGGCGATCAGTGGTGCCCAGTCGGCAGGGGGGGATCCGGTGCCCATGATGATCCTATTCTGCCGCAAGGGCTTTGGGGGCTAGGCGGGGGGCGGGGGGCTGGTCAACGGCCCAACCATGCAAGGCCGATCTGGCGATGGGTCCGGGCGACGGAGGAGGGCATGTCGCGGACGCCAAGTTCGCCCGCGCCATCAATGCCGCCGACCCATGAATAGGCGAGGATCAGCCCGATGTCTTGACGCGACAGTGCCAGATTGGCGTAGTTCTGCGCCACGTCGGCCATGTCATGGGGAGACAGTCCGCTCTGCGCGTGCGGCCAGAAATGCGTGGCATCCATCACAAGAACCAGATGCTGACCGACGCGCAGGCTGGCAGAGGCGGCGTCCAGCTTTGCGACATAGGCGGGCACCAGCGCCGGGTCGCGGTGAAAATAGTCAAAGAAACCCCAGAAGGTCAGCCCCTCCGGCACGTCAGCATAGGGCTTGAGCAAGGCGTCAACCACCATGGTGCGGATGGTCGGGTAGGTGGCGCGCACAAGCGCAATCGCCGCGGTCAGGTCGGACAGCGGCAGATAGTGCAAAGCAGGCTCATCGACCAGATAAAGGATGATCCGATCCGGGTTGACCCCGCTTTGCCGGATGCCTTCGACGACCAGCGGCCACAACAGGTCACGCGATTTGGCGGGCCGCAGCGCATCACCGACGTGTTCGAAAAGGGCGGGTTGAACATTCAGCAGCACGTCGGATCCGGCGCGGCTCAGTCTCAGGATCCGCGCTGCGGTCACAGCGGGATTTGCGTCGATACACGCCATGTTGAGGTTGGAAAAACTTGCAACTTCGTGGGTATAGCCATCCTCAACCGGCGCGGTCAGCGGATCGTCAAAGCCACATTCGATGGCGGCATAGCCGAAATAGCGGTCCGTCTCCGCACGGGCAGATGGCGCGCACAGGACCAGAAGGGCAATCAGCATCCGCATGGCGATCACCTTATCAGGCAGAGGATGCAGTGTCAGCCCTTGCACCGGCAACGTTTCGCAATGTGGCGGAAGGCGCTTCAACCAGGGCGCGTTCGGGCAGTTGCGCGGCCCCCCAGAACGCTGCCGCCGTCTTGCCCGGCCTTAAGGGAAAGCGCAAGAAATCGCGAAACTCCGAGATCCAGACCCGCCGGCGCATGCGGGTGTACCCGCGCTGGGCGTGGCGCAGGTCGGCGTCGGGCTGGTCAAAGGCGCGCCACAGCGCTTTGGGCCGCAGTTGCACCGCCGCCCCGATCAGCTTGACCCAGGCAGACACGCGCCATGCGGGCACCTGCGGGGTTTCGAGCCCCTGATGTTTGCAATCCCAAAGGCGAAGGTCGGTTTGCAGGATGCGGCGGTGCGCGGATTGGCCGTGAAACGGTGTCCAGCGGTGCGGAGTGGCAGACAGACTCATCACCTGAACGGGATCATGGGACATAAGGTGGCGCAAAAGCCGCCAATAGTCGGCATCGGTTTCCTCCTCGAAACCCACGGCAAACGTGCATGGGCCAATCATGCCGTGCGCGCGCTAAAGCTGGATGGCCTGGCGGTTCCCGGCCCGCGTTACGCCCTTTTTCACAGTGGCCAAACTGGCCTCATCCGTGCCCTCCAGCCCCATCAGAAACCGCAGGCAACCCGCGCGTTTGTCAAGATGCAGGATTTTGGCATCGCGCACGATGTCATCGGCGCGGGTCGATCCGATGATGGTGTCGGCCCAGTGATAGCCGGGAAACACGCCGCCGTGGATGATGGTGACATGCGGGCGCAACTCCTTGATCGCGGCGGCGATGCTTGGCACCGCGGGATGCACCGAAGCGGACCACGAATGGCCGATCAGCACCGCGTCGGGGTTATCGCGCAGGACCTTATGCAAGATCTGCCAAAGCGGCCTGTTGTCGGGGTCGGCATTCACCAGCCGCACCTGATGGCCCGCATCAATCAACGGCCCGCCGATGCGCAAAAGACCGAAAGGGGGAAGGTTTTCCCGTGGAATACGGCGGCCGATGGCGGTATGGGGCGGGTGAAGCAGGGTCAGGCGCATGGGGCTCTCCGGGTTGTTTGGCCCAGCGTGCCGCGTGTTCGTGCAGTTTTTGCGGAGAGGTGGATGATCTTTACGGTAGCCATCGACGGACCAGCGGCAGCGGGCAAGGGCACGATAAGTCGGGCTGTGGCGGCGCATTTCGGTTTTGCGCACCTGGACACCGGGCTTTTGTACCGTGCCGCGGCGGCAAAGGGTGGCGATCCGGTGCACGCCGCACGTTCGCTGACC
>JBGSRQ010000001.1:0-2645 GCA_041737515.1 Rhodobacterales bacterium
CCGACCCGCGCTTGCGGTTTGGCGCCGCGATGGTCATGGCGCAAGCCCTGTCGTCGGAAGACAAGCGGACGGCGGCGCAGCTGTGGTTGCGCAGGGCCGCACAGGAAGCCCCGGATGAAGCCACAAGATCTGTGGCCAAGCGAGATTTCGGCTATGTCAAATCGCGCAATCCATGGGTTTTCAAGCTGGATGCATCTGTCGCGCCATCGTCCAACGTGAACAATGGCTCGTCCAACAGCATCTTTTTCTTTCAGGGCTTTCCGTTGACCCTGTCGGGCGATGCCCGCGCCCTTTCAGGGATTGAGGCGACATTTGGCGCAACCGCGATCTACCGCCTGCCGCCCAGTGCCACCCAGGCTTCGGAATTGCACGCAACCTTCGTCAACCGCGAGGTTTTTCTGTCGGGCGAAGCCAAGGAACAGGCGCCCGGCGTGCGCAGCAGCGATTACCGTTTCACCTCTGTCGAAGTCGGCATCGAAACAAGGTTGCGCAGCGATGCCACCCCGCTCAGTTTCCGGTTCCGGGCTGATGCTGGCCACACCTGGTACGGCGGCGATGATCTGAGCGATTTTCTGCGACTGAGTGCATCAACCGGGCGGAATTTCGGCGAAATGACCTATGGCGAGGTTGAATTTACGGCGGAACGCCAGGTGCGCAATGACAGCGCGCGGCTTTCGTCCAGTGCCTTTGGCGTTACGGTGTCAGGCACGCGGTTGCTGGCGCAGGGCGACCGGCTGCAACTGACCCTTGGTGCGGAGCGCACCTTTTCGAATTCATCCGAAATCGAGAATGACAAGCTAGAGACAGAACTGGTCTGGCAAAAAGCCAGACCGATCGCCGGCGTCAGTCTTGCCGCCGGCGTCAGCTTCGCTGCCAGTGACTATTCGGCCTCACGGTACAGACCGGGCGGGCGGCAGGACAATCGCGCCGCTCTGACTCTGTCGCTTGGTCTGGACAAGATTGATTACTATGGCTTTTCGCCCCGAATTGATCTGCGGGCATCGCAAACCAGATCGAATGTCGGTCTGTTTGATGCCCGCGATATCGGGATCAGCATCGGCATCAAATCGGCATTCTGAGGTCGCCTTTTGCGCATGGCCTGCTAGGTTGCGCAGCAAAGGAGAGCACGACATGATCAAATATCTGCACACGATGGTCCGCGTGAAGGACCTTGATGCGTCCCTCGCATTCTACAAGCTTATGGGGCTTGAGGAAACGCGGCGCTACGACAATGAGGGCGGGCGTTTCACGCTGATGTTCATGGCCCCGCCGGGCCAGCCCGAATGTCCGGTGGAACTGACTTACAACTGGGACGGCGACGAAGGCCTGCCCTCCGACAGCCGCCATTTCGGCCATCTGGCCTATGAAGTGGATGATATTCACGCCTTCTGCGCAAAGTTGCAGGCGGCAGGCGTGGTGATCAACCGCCCGCCGCGGGATGGACGCATGGCCTTTGTGCGCAGTCCCGACAACATCTCGGTTGAAATCCTGCAAGCGGGCGAAGCCCTCGCCCCGGTCGAGCCGTGGAAAAGCATGGCCAGCACGGGAAGCTGGTAAATCCGGCGCCCTTCCGCACCTGTGCAGGCAAAGCTGGCTGCGGAATACTTTTTTTTCGCAAAGACGGGCCGGACGCTGCGAATTGCAGCGCCCGGCAGTCAAAAGCTCCAGAGGCTCAGGGTATCCGGCCCGACGGCGCGGGTGCCCAAAAGCCGGGGGCGCGCGGCCTCACCCAACGCCGAAAGGAAAAGGGGGCCGATGGCGGGCAAGGCATCCGCGCCAAGGCTTAATCCTGCGCTGAAATGCGCGATGCGGTCCACCAGACCGGCGCCCAACAACGTTGCCGCAAGTGTGCCCCCCCCTTCGCAAAAAACCCGCGTCATACCACGAGCAGCGAGGGCGCGAAGGGCCGCGGTGGCGTCGATACGGTCATTTTCGGTTGCGATTTCAACAAGGTCCGCCCCGGTTGCCCGCCATGCGGCACGGGCTGCAACTGATGCGCGATCGGTATGTATCATCAGAACCGGCACGTCGCGCGCGCTGCGGCCAAGACGGCTGTCCGGGGCATGGCGCAACGCGGAATCCATCACGATGCGCACAGGTTGATGCGTTGCACCGATATCGCGCACGGTCAGATCGGGGTCATCCGCCACAGCAGTGCCCGCCCCCACCAGAACCGCGTCATGCGCCATGCGCATCGCATGCGTCGCACGACGTGCATCATGCCCGGTGATCCAGCGGCTTTCACCCGAGGCCGTGGCGATGCGGCCGTCCAGCGAGGTTGCGATTTTCAACGTGACCATCGGCAATCCGCGCGTCACACGCTTCAGAAAGCCTGCATTCAGAAAGGTGGCAGCTTGCGCCCCGATGCCTTCGGTCACGTCAATGCCCGCCGCCCGCAGCCTGGCATGGCCCTGCCCTGACACGCGTGGATCAGGATCGGTCAGCGCCGTGACTACGCGACAGATACCCGCAGCAACCAGCGCCTCGGCACAGGGCGGGGTCTTGCCGTGGTGCGCGCAAGGCTCCAGCGTGACATAGGCCGTTGCCCCGTGCGCCAATGCCCCCGCCTGTGCGAGCGCCACGGTCTCAGCATGCGGGCGGCCACCCGGTCGAGTCCATCCACGCCCGACAACCCTTCCCTCCTT
>JBGSRQ010000025.1:0-3834 GCA_041737515.1 Rhodobacterales bacterium
GCCGACGGTTATGCCGATGCGGTGGTGTGCAACCCGCCGTTTCACGCGGGCCGCGACGCTGACCCTGCGCTGGGCGCATCGTTTCTGGCCGCCGCCGCGCGGATGCTGTCACCGGGCGGCAGCTTGTGGCTGGTCGCCAACGGGCATCTGCCCTATGACCGGGTGCTGGCGACGCTGTTTCGCGATATCACGCCGATGGGTGGTGATGGCACGTTCCGCGTGACCCACGCCCGTCACCCCATAAAACCCCGCCACAGCTAACGGAGCCGTCCCATGTCGCTTTCCATCGCAGGCAAGACTGCCATCGTGACCGGGGCCGCCAATGGTATCGGCCTTGCCATCGCGCGGCATTTCGTCGCCAAGGGCGCGACTGTGATGTTTGCCGACATGGATGAAGTTCGGCTGGAGGACGAGGTCGGCGAAGAGGCCCGCGCAGAAGGTGCGGTGCGGATGTTTTCCGGCGATCTGCGGCAAAAGCTGTGCATCACCAACCTGTTGTCGGCCACGATGGAGGCGTTCGACCGGGTTGATATTCTGGTCAACGCCAGTCGCCAGATCGCCGTGTCCGACCCGCTTGATCCGGACGGGGATGAAGTCGAGGCGCTGTTGCAGCAAAACCTGATGACCAGCCTGCGCCTGACGCAGTTGACCGCCAAGCGGATGATTTCGCTTGCGGAAAAGAGCGAACGTGTGGGGCCGATCGGTGCGATTGTGAACCTGTCATCGATTGCGGCAAACCGCACCCGGCCCGGGCTTCTGGGCTATTCGATCAGTTGTGCGGCGCTAGAGCAGATGACGCGGTCAATGGCCGTGGCGTTGGCGCCAAGGGGCATCAGGGTGAACGCGGTGGCATTTGGATCGGTGCTGAGCGCCAGCTTGCAGGCATCGCTCAAGGAAAATCCGGGCTACCGCGATCTGATCACCGAATGCACACCCTTGGGCCGGATCGCTGTGGCGGGGGAACTGGCAGAAACGGTGCAGTTTCTGGCGTCGGATGCGTCGGCGTTCATGACGGGGCAGATCGTCACGATGGACGGCGGGCGCAGCCTGCTGGACCCGGTTGCCGCCGCCGCACACTGATCATTCCGGATATTGTTGCTGGCATTGCAGAATGGCGGGCCGCACCTGACGATCAAGCTGTGCGCGTTTGCGCAAAAGTCCGTCCAGTTTGGATTGCTCGGCCGTCAGATCAATCGCGGCAGGACGGCGCACCGTGTCAGGTTCCTGATCCAGACAAAGCTGGCGGTAGCCGCGCTTGCCATCCTTGCCGATCGGCCCGAAATCGCACGGCACGCGGACAGTGCGAAAAACGGTTTCCTCTCGGTAGCCATAGCCCCGGTCCAGATTGCCCTGCGTTTCAACAATCAGGCGGTCGATGATGCGCAGATCGCGGGTGACACCGCCGATACATTGCTGCTGCGGCGTGCCGCAGGCGGCAAGGGCAAGGCACAGGATCAGGGCGCGTTTCATATCAGCCTCCGGCGGTTTTGGTGATGATAGCGCGACCTGCGAAGATCCGCCAGTTTTGCCTCGGCACGACGGTGCCGATCTTGGTTCCTTATCCCCGATGATTGTTCTAGAACCGGAAAAACGGACAGGAGACCCCCGATGAATGACAGTTTTGAAACCCGCAAGGCGCGCGCCGCAGCATGGTTTCGCAGCCTTCGCAACGATATTGTGGCCTCGTTCGAGGGGCTGGAGGACAGCCTGCCCGGCAGCGATCAACCCGCCGGTCGGTTCGAGGTCACGGAAACGACCCGCGCCGAGGGTGGCGGCGGTCTGATGAGTGTCATGCGCGGCGGGCGCGTGTTTGAAAAGATCGGTGTCAACATCTCGACCGTGCACGGTGTGCTGGGGGATCGGGCGCAAAACGCGATGGCAGCGCGCGGTGTGCCCGGCATGGCTGAGGATCCGCGCTTCTGGGCCAGCGGGATCAGTCTGGTAGCCCATATGCAAAACCCGCATGTCCCGGCCATTCACATGAACACCCGGATGTTCTGGACCCCGCATGCGACGTGGTTCGGCGGCGGGTCCGACCTGAACCCCTGCATCGAATACCCCGAGGATACGGCGCATTTCCACGCCACGCAGAAAGCCGCCTGCGACGCACATTCGGCAGAGTATTACGACCGCTTCAAGGCCTGGGCCGATGAGTATTTCTTTGTGCCCCACCGGGGCCGGGCGCGCGGTGTCGGTGGCATATTCTATGACGATCTGAACACCGGCGACTGGGAGGCGGATTTTGCCTTTACAAAAGCCGTGGGCCGCGCCTTCCTGCCCGCTTATGTGCCCTTGGTCGAACGCCGCCGCGAGATGCCATGGACCGAGGCCGATCGCGACACGCAGTTGATCCATCGCGGGCTTTATGCCGAATACAACCTTGTCTACGACCGGGGCACCAAGTTCGGTCTTGAAACCGGGCATGACGCAAACGCCGTGCTGATGAGCCTGCCGCCCTTGGCGAAATGGGTCTGACCGCGCGCCTTCTGGACGGGGGGCGGGGTGTTTGACCTGCCGTTGCAGGCGCTGCTGGGCTTTGCGCTGACGTCGTTCCTGATTGAACTGACCCCCGGCCCGAACATGACCTATCTGGCAGTTGTTGCGGCCACCGAAGGGCGGCGCGTGGGCTTTGCAGCCGTTGCGGGCGTGGCTTCGGGCCTTGCGGTGATGGGCATTCTTGCAGCCTTCGGCATGGCAGAGGTGATTGCGGCCTCACCGCTAAGCTATCAGACGTTGCGCTGGGGCGGGGTGGCCTATCTTTTCTGGCTGGCCTGGGATGCGTGGCGCGCGGCCGACGCGCCTTCAGACCTTGCAGCGCGTGGATCAAGTCTTTGGCGCTATTTCCAGCGCGGGATGATCACCAACCTTCTGAACCCCAAGGCGGCGGTGTTCTACGTGACGGTTCTGCCGGGATTCTTGCCGATCGAAGCCGGTCTGCTTCAGGTTCTTGCGCTGACGGCGGTCTATGTGGGCGTCGCCACGGCGGTGCACGGAGCCATAGTCGCCTTTGCTGGATTTGCCGCGCGCCTGTTGCGAAATGAAGCCCGCGCGACAATCGTGCGCCGGGTGCTTGCGGTGTCGCTTGTTGGTGTGGCGATTTGGGTGTTGGTCCAGACCTGAAGCTGTCGAGGTGCAATGGCGCGTTGCAGGTCAGTTTTCACGCCGCGTCAAAAAGAAATGTCCGGCTCCCATATGCAACTGGACCTGCGGCGCTAGCTGGGCGAGGGCAGGACGATGGCTTCTGCGCTTTTGAAGCCGCAAGGAAAGAGATATCCCGATGGCGACCACGACCCCCTCCCTTGCGCCGCAGGATGCCGGTTTCGTGCCGGTTCCCGGCCGCTGGATTGCGATGATCATCCTTCTGGTCGCGCAATTCATGAACCTGATCGACGTGACAATCGTCAATGTGGCCCTGCCCAGTCTGCAGGCCGCGTTTGGCGCGACCAGCAGTCAGATCGAATGGGTGGTGGCGGGGTATATCCTGTTCTTTGCGGTGCTGCTGCTGCCTGCGGGGCGTCTGGGCGATATTGTCGGCCGGCGGCGGATGTTTCTGTGGGGCGTTGCGGTCTTTACGCTGGGATCGGCGTTCTGCGGTCTGGCCCCTTCGATTGAAACGCTGGTCGCGGCGCGGGTGTTTCAGGCGGTGGGGGCCGCGATGATGACGCCGCAGACGCTGGCGATCATTCCGGTGATCTTTGCACCGCACGAACGGGGTGCGGCCTTTGCGCTGACGGGTCTTACGGCGGGGATGGCTGCGGTGGCGGGGCCGGTTCTTGGCGGCTGGCTGATCGGGGCCGATATTTACGGGGCCGGCTGGCGGCCGATCTTTCTGGT
>JBGSRQ010000041.1:0-11964 GCA_041737515.1 Rhodobacterales bacterium
GCACTGGCGGTGGTGGTGGCACTGGCGGTGGTGGTGGCACTGGCGGTGGTGGTGGCACTCGCGCCCAACCGACGGTTGATGATCCGGATCGCACCGACACGCTGACAACCAACACAGAAGACCCGAAACTGGTCATTACCGGCACCGGCGAGCCCGGCGATACCGTTGTCGTGACCGTGGGCAGCGAAACGTCAACGACCACGATCAAGGAAGATGGTACCTGGGGTGTCACCTTTGAAGACGACACCTTCCCGACCGATGGCGTTTACGAATCGTCCGTGGTCGTGACCCAGCCAACGGGTGAGACAACCACGCTGGACGGCCCCGACTTCGTCATCGACATGACGCCGCCAGAGGTTGAAGTAACTGAAGGCACGCAAAGCGTGGGCGATATCGAAAACCTTGCCGATTACGCCGATGGTGTAACCATCAAGGGCGAGGGCGAGCCGGGTGCTTCGGTTCAGGTGCAAATCGGCACACACACCCAGTCGACCACGATTGTAACCGATGGCACCTGGTCGGTGAATTTCACGCAGACCGAAGTGGTCGGCGGTGAATACAACATCCCGGTCAAGGTCACTGCGACTGATCCGCTGGGCAACGTGACGGTGCTGAACGACACATTGGTGGTGGATACGGTTCCGCATCCGCTTGGCGTTGACCGTGTCACGGCCGACAACACGCTGAACAGTGCCGAAAACACTGCCGGCTGGACGCTGACCGGAACCTCTACCGCGGGGGCGACGATCACCGTATCTCTGCAGGGCACATCACGCACCACGACTGTGGGCGCAGATGGCAAATGGTCGCTGGACTATGCGGCGGGGTCGGTGACGCCCGGCGAATACAACGCAACCATCACGGCAAGCACGGTGGATTCGGCGGGCAACCCAAGCTCTACCGTTCACACCTTCCGCGTCGACACGACAACGAGCGTCGCGTTTGCGACGACGGCGGTTGCCGTTGACGGCACGGTAAACGCTTCGGAAGCAGGCGCCGGTGTTACCCTGCGCGGCACGGCCGAAGCCGGATCAACGGTCACCGTTGAATGGAACGGCACGACCCGACCCGCCACGGTTGCCGCGAACGGCACCTGGTCGGCAACCTTCCCCGGTTCGTCCATTCCAGGCGGCACTTACACCTCGACCGCAACTGTCACGTCACGGGATGCGGCTGGCAACACGGCCTCGGCCACCAAGACGGTGAATGTCGATACCGTAACTTCGGTCGCGATTGATAACCCTCAAGTCGGCGGCGACAATATCGTGTCGGGTGCCGAACGCACCGCAGGCATTGCCCTGACCGGCACTGCCGAGGCTGGCGCTTCGGTTGCGGTGAAATTCGAAGGTGTCACCAAGACCGTGACCGCCGGAGCCGATGGCCACTGGACGGCAACCTTTGCGTCGGGACAGTTCCCGGCCGGCACCTACAACTCGACCGTATCGGTCACCTCGACCGATATCGCGGGCAACACCGCTTCGGCCACCCACGCGATCAAGGTCGATACCGAGGTTACCAACTTTACCCGCGTCGTGAACACCGGATCGGATCAGGTGATCAACGCGGTTGAGGCGGCAAACGGTCTTTCGGTTTCCGGCACGGTAGAGCCGGGTTCGACGGTGATCCTGAAGTTCGGCTCGGGGGCGACCCATGCTGCAACGGTGGATGCGTCTGGCCATTGGACAGCCGTGATCCCGACCGGCGAAGTGCCGCGCGGTGAAACCTCGGCCATTCTGACGGCAACGGCGACGGATGCAGTCGGCAACACCGCCGTTCTGACCCAAAGCGTTGCCATCGACACGCTGGTGCGCAACTTTGCGCTCGCCCCACAATGGGCGGAAGACAACGTCATCAACGCGGCCGAAGCCAGCGGCGGCGTCGTGATGAACGGCACGTCCGAACCCGGATCGACGGTGGTGGTCACCCTGTCGAACGGCGCCACGCAAACGGCACTGACCAACAGCGCCGGGGCATGGACGACAACCTTCTCGTCGGCAATCTTGCCGCAGGGAGAGTTGACCACGACGGCGACGGTTGTAGCGACCGATCGTGCCGGAAACGTGGCCGAACTGGCACGCGATCTGGTAGTCGATACGGTGGCACCGGATTCGCCTGATGTCGTGTCGTTCTCACGCGATGTATCGGGTCTGCGCGGTATCGGCACCGAGTTGACGTCGGAAGCTTATAACTTCAACACGATCAACACTTCGGGCACCAGCAGCGTGCTGGATGCCATCCGCACTAACGATACGATCTTTGATGAGGCGAACTTCCGCTTTGCCAACACTGTGCCTGACGGCAGCTATCTGGTGATCAACAACGCCGATTCGGCGGGCAACTCGGCCAGCACGCTGCTGATCGTCAACAACACGAGCGCTTCGAATGTCGATCTGGGCCGCGCAGGTCTGGCGAACTTTGACTTCAAGGCGATTGATCTGACCTTCGCGCCGGATGCGCGGCTTACGATTAACGAGGCGCAGTTGAAGAACCTGACCGGGCCGGATCACCAGTTGATCATCAAGGGCGATGCCGATGATACGGTGACCATGACCGGCGCAGAGGACAGCGGCAACAGCACCATCATTGGCGGGCAGACCTACGAGATCTACACTCTGGGCACCGACGGCGCCACGATCCTGCTGGACGACGATATCCACACCGTCATCTGACGGGAAGGACAGGCACATGCCAATCTGGTGGAAGACCAAAGACCGGGCCGGGGCATTGCGCCCCGGTGCGGCGATCCTGCTCAGCCTCGCACTGGGCGGATGCCTGGCCCCGAAAGACGGGATCGGTGTGACACGCGGAGACTTTCCGTTCAGCAAAGAGCCGGTTGCGCCGATTGAAACCGAAATGGCACAAGCCAGTGAAAAGGCCGCGGTGCGTTCGCCCCTCATCGACGGTCTTTTGACACGGCAATCGGTTCTGCCGGCTGACGGACCTTACGCCGCTGTCGCGCGTTCGGTTCTTGAGGCATCCAAGGGTGCCGCCGTGGCCGAACTGCGCGTGGCGCGTCTGAAGGCGGAAGCAAAGGCAAAGAACTGGCTGCCCTCGATCGGGCCCTCGGTCAGCCTGACTTCACTTGGGGCGGTGGCGACAGGGCTTTTGCTGGAACAGGCTCTGTTTGACAATGGTCAACGCAAGGCCGAACGGGCTTTTGCAGCAGCCGACGTCGAAGTGGCGGCTGTCACGCTGTCGGCAGACGTCAACGACAGGCTCTATAAAGGCCTTTCGAATTATGTTCAGGGCCAGCGGTCGAAGGATCTGAGCCGCCTGGCCGAAGGCGCTGTGGCCCGGATGACGGACTATGACCGGATCATGCAGGCCCGCGTGCGGGGCGGGATTTCGGATCGGTCCGAACAGACGGTGATTGCGCAGAAACTTGCCGAGATGCAGTCTATCCTGGCCGATGACCGCAACTCTGCAGCGCTTGCTGCGGCCGATTTGGCTGCGATGTCAGCGACTTCGCTTGACGGTGTGACCGGCCTGCAAACGCTTCCTGATGATCCCGGCGGACCTGAGGCACTTTCTGTGCTGCTCGCCCGCGCGCAGGGTCAGCAGCTTATTGCGCAGGCCAAGGTTGAACGCGCAAACAGCCGACCTGGCGTGCGTGCCACATCGTCGCTGGTGAACGGCGATCTACTCGGCGGGATCAAGCTGGGAACGGGCGAATTGCTGGGATTTGGCACCAAAGCGAACCGCATGTCGCTGGAGGCCACCGACGAGGTTGCAGCCCGCCGCGTTGATCAGGCGGAAGAAGAGGCGAACCGTCAGATCGTGTCTCTGACTCAGCGTATTCTGGTGATGAAATCCCGCGAAAGCGAAATTGCAAACGTGCTGGCCCAGACGGCGCAAAGCCTTGGCCTGTTCGAGCGTCAATACAAGGTCGGTCGTCGCCCGTTGCTGGAGCTTGTGGGCATGTTCGAGACGTATTCAAAGCTGGAACGCGATCACGCGGCGCTAAAATACGACATTGCTCTGCTTCGGTTGGAAATTGCGCGGCAGCGCGGCGTTTTGGTGGATGGAGCAGCGCTATGAGTGATCGGGTCCTGTCCTTTGACATGAACGCCCCGCGCGTTGCGGCCAATGCGCCGACGCTGACGCGTGCCACGATGGCGCCTCTGACCGCACCGCCGCGACATTCCAACCGTGCTATGGGGCGTGCCAAGCTTGCTTCGGCTTATGCGGCACTTCTGGGGGCTGATGTATCGGCCGCCGATGTTCTGGAACAGATCGAAATATCCGCAAAAGCGGGCAATGCCGATCTTGGCTTGCCGCATGTTGCGGTTTCGCTGCGCAAGGCGGGGCTGATCGCCAGACTGGAAGACGTAACCCGGCTGCGGGCCGACCTTTGGCCCGCATTGGTGCAGATGACCAGTGGTCAAATGGTGCTGGTCCTGGGGCAAACCAAAGCGGCAGTGGAAATCTACGATCCGACCACGGCCGACAAAAAGGCCGAGATTGCATTTGCCGATTTCATGCCGGTCTTTACCGGACAGGTTTTGCGCGCGCGTCCGTCGCTTGCCGAACTGGAGGGGCGGCACAACGAAAAGGCTGTGATTCCGCACTGGTTCTGGGGCGAATTCCATCACCATCGCCGCCAGTTCCTTGAGGTTGCGGCCGGGTCCATGGTGGCGAACCTGCTGGCGGTTTCGGTGGCACTGTTCTCGCTGCAGATCTACGATCGCGTGATACCGCATCAGTCGCAGCCGACACTTTGGGTGCTGGCTTTGGGCGCGGTGCTGGCGATTGTAATGGAAACATTTCTTAAGCTCGCCCGGTCAAGTCTGATGGATGTCACGGGGCGGCGGATCGAGTTGTCGGTGCAGGCGCGGTTGATGAAGCGCGTGCTGGGCATGCGCGCCAATCCGGGGGAACGCCGCCCGAGTTCCGTCTTTTCCTCGATGCGCGAGTTCAGTTCGGTGCGCGAGTTTTTCACGGCGTCCACCATCGGGACGGTCGCGGATTTGCCGTTCATCCTCATCTTTCTTTTGCTCGTGGCCTCCATCGGGGGCAATCTGGTATGGATTCTGGTGATTGGCGGCGCGTTGATGGTGCTGCCGGGGCTGCTGTTTCAGAAAAAGATGGTGGCTTTGACCGTGGCGACGCAGGGCGCCAGCATGCGGGCATCAAAGCTGCTTTATGAAGCGGTGTATGAACAGGAAACCGTGATCACCCAGCGCGGTGAAGACCGGGTGCACCGCATCTGGAACGAGTTGATCAGCCTGTCGGCCGCAAAATCTTCGGACCAGCGCCATTTGTCGTCGATTCTGACGTATTGGGCACAAGGGGTGCAGCAGGCAACCTATGTGGCGGCGGTTGTAGCAGGCACCTATCTGGTGTTTGCGGGCGATTTCACCATCGGCACGATCATCGCCATCGGTATCCTGACCGGGCGCACGCTTGGGCCGCTAAGCCAGCTTGCGGGAACCATGGCGCGGTGGACGAACGTGAAAGCGGCACTCACCGGACTGGATGCCATCGCCGATGCACCGCAAGTCGAAGATGCCGGCCGCAGGTATCTGCGCCGTGACCGTCTGGCCGGCGGGTTTGAGTTGCGCAATCTGGAGTTCCGCTATGATCCGATGTCATCGGCCACGGTAGAGATCGCCGCGCTTTCCATTCCCGCAGGTCAGCATCTGGCGGTGTTGGGCACGAATGGATCGGGCAAATCGACCCTGTTGCGGCTGTTGGCCGGGCTTTATGACCCGACCGTAGGCCGCGTGCTGATCGACGGCGTGGACATGGGGCAGGTGCATCCGCGCGACCTGCGGCGCGGCATCGGCTATCTGAGTCAGGAAGTGCGCCTGTTTTCCGGCACGATCCGCGACAACCTGAACCTCACGCAGCTTGAACGTGACGATGATCGCCTGTTTGCAGCACTCGATTTCGCAGGGTTGGGGCCGTTTGTGCGCAATCACCCGCGCGGGCTGGACCTTGAGATCAAGGAACTGGGCGAGGGGCTTTCGGTCGGCCAACGCCAAAGCATCGGCTGGGCGCGGCTTTGGCTGCAAGATCCCCAGGTTGTGCTATTGGACGAACCTACGGCGGCGCTGGATCAGACCCTTGAATCGACACTTGTCAGCCGTCTGCATGGTTGGCTTGAAGGGCGCACGGCAATCATCGCAACGCATCGTGTGCCGATCTTGCAACTGACGACACGGACGTTGATCCTGCAAAACGGCAAACTGGCGGTCGATGGCCCGCGCGATGCGGTTCTGGCACATCTGATGGGCGCGCAAGCCGGGGGGGCCAAGCAATGACGACCTATGACATGGGTTTTGAAGACCGCACCAACCGCCCCAGCCTGACGATCTGGCTGATTGCCGTTGTGGTGGCAGTGTTCGTTGCCTGGGCCTCGATCGCCTGGCTGGACGAGATCGTGCGCGCGGAAGGGATGGTCGTTTCATCGTCACGCCCGCAGATCATCAACAACCTTGAGGGTGGGATTCTGGCCGAACTCAGCGTTGCCGAAGGCGATGTGGTGCAGCCGGGTCAGGCACTGGCAACGCTTTACGCCACGCAATATCAGTCAACGGTGGACGATCTGCGCGATCAGATTGCAGCCCGCGACATTCGCCGTCTGCGATTGGAGGCGGAACAGGCGGGCGAGATGGAATTTTCCGTGTCCGAAGAACTCGCCGCTCGGGTGCCCGATATCGTTGCTTCCGAAAAGGCCCTTCTGACAGCACGGCAGGAAGATTTTGCTGCACGACGCGATGGTGCCAAGGCCATTCTGAAACAGGCCGCGACCGAGACGAAGTTGCTGGAAAACATGCTGAAAGAAGACATTGTTCCGCTGATCGACGTCACCCGCGCCCGCAAGGAAAGCAGCGATGCCGAGGCGCGTCTGGCAGACACGATTAGCCAGATGGATCTGGACCGCGCCAAGGAATATTCCGAAACGCTGGCCGAACTGGCCTCACTGCGCCAAAAACTGAACATCGCGCAGGACCAGTTGGCCCGCACGCATCTCGCGGCTCCGATGAAAGGCGTGGTCAACAAGCTGTCGATCACCACCATTGGCGGCGTAGTGCGGCCGGGCGAGGAAATCATGCAGATCATCCCGCTGGATGATGAATTGTATATCGAAGCCCGCGTCAAACCACAGGACATCGCCGAAATCCGCAAGGGGCAGGACGCCACGATCAAGCTTTCGGCCTACGACTATACAATCTATGGCAGCCTGAAGGCCAAAGTTGATGTGGTCAGCGCCGATACGTTCAAGGACGAACGCTCGCGCACGCCTGATGGCGATCCGCATTACAAGGTGACGTTGCGCGTTGATACGACCAACCTCACCGCACGTCAAAAACATCTGGAAATCCGCCCCGGCATGCAGGCGACGGTCGAGCTTGAAACCGGCGGCAAGACCGTTCTGACCTATCTTACAAAGCCGCTTTACAAGTCGCGCGAGGCACTGCGCGAGCGCTGAGCGCACGGGGAATATCCGCCCAATCTTAATCTTTAAGCCGATGTTCACCCCGACCCGGCATAGTCGGACCTGGGTGTAAAACATTGGGTGTGTGGATGGCAGGGCAAGGGAATGCCAGGCCAGTCATCATCAAGCGAAAGAAAGTCATTGCAGGCGGCGGTCACCACGGTGGGGCGTGGAAAGTCGCCTATGCTGACTTCGTGACCGCCATGATGGCGTTCTTTCTCTTGATGTGGCTGCTTGGCGCGACAACGGATAAAACACGGAAGGGCGTGGCTGATTATTTCAGCCCGACAGCGCCGATCTTCAAGACGTCGGGGGGCGGCAACGGCGCGTTCGGTGGTGACAGCACGTTCACGGAACAGGACATGTCCCAGAACGGCACCGGAGCCTCGTCCCTTCAGCCAACCGAAAGCAACCGTGCCCGGGGCGAGGCGGTCAGCACCACGATGGCCACCGCACAGATCACAGATGCAAAGAACAAAGTCGAAAAGGCACTTACGGCTTTTGGCGGTGAAAGCATGACAATGCAGAAAGCCTTGCGGCATGTCGTGACCAGGATTACCGACGAAGGCTTGGTGATTGAACTTTTCGATCTGCCCGAAACTCCGCTGTTTGCCGACGACTCCGCCGTACCGGAGCAGATCACGATGGATATTGCCGAAATGCTGGCGCAGGTTCTGGCAATTTCGACCAATCAGATCGCGGTGAACGGGCATACGAAATCGTATCCGATCACGCTGATTTCCAATCCGGGATGGGGTCTGTCATCCGCCCGCGCCGCAGCAATGCGCGAATTGCTGGCCACCGACGACCTTCCCGGCACGCGGGTGCAGCGGGTCAGCGGGTTCGCCGACCGCAAGCCCGTGACCGCAGATCCGATGGCAGTTCGCAACAACCGGCTGGAGATCATCCTACTGCGATGGGACAGGTAAGCAAAGAGCATCGCATTTTAATTGTTATCCCGATGTTAAGGCGCGTCTTGCAGGGTTGGTCCATCAGGAATCGATGCTGCAGAAAGGCGCTTACCGATGACGATTTCCTCTGCGCTCAACGCCGGGGTGGCCGGGCTTAATGCCAACGCCACCCGGCTAGCGACCATTGCCGACAACATCGCCAATTCGGGCACCTACGGCTACAAACGCGCCGCGACCGAATTCGAAAGCATGGTGATCACTCAATCGCCTGGGGCCGGAACCTATTCGGCGGGTGGCGTGCGGGCGTCCACCACCCGGTTGATTGATGAAAGGGGCGCACTGGTTTCTACCTCCAATGCGCTCGACATCGCTGTTGCAGGACGGGGGATGCTGCCGGTGACCCCGTCTGTCGGGCTGGATTCCACGCTGGGGGACCGCACCCTCATGATGACCACAACCGGATCGTTCAGCCCGGATTCCAATGGTGTTCTGAAAACCAAATCCGGGCTTGTTCTTCTGGGCTGGCCGGCCGCCGCCGATGGGACGATTCCGATCCTGCCACGCGATACCACGTCGGGCCTTTCGCCTGTGGTAGTAAACGCAAACCAGCAGGCTGGTGATCCGACAACAACGATGAAGCTTGGCGTCAATCTGCCCGCCACAGCAACCACAACGGGCGCAACCGGGACACCACTGCCCCTATCGGTGGAATATTTCGGCAACCTAGGCACATCGGAATCCCTTGACGTGACATTCACGCCGACGGTGCCCGCCTCGGGTGCGTCAAATGAATGGACGCTGGAAATCCGCGATTCCGCCCAAGGCGGCGCGCTGGTCGGCGAATACACCTTGACGTTCGACGATTCGCGCGGTGCAGGCGGCACTCTGGCCAACGTCACGACCATTTCAGGCGGTGCCTACAACGCAACTGATGGAACACTTGCATTGAACGTCGATGGTGGACCGCTGACCATGACGATCGGCAAGCTGGCCGATCCGAACGGCTTGACGCAGCTTTCCGACAGTTTCGCGCCAACCTCAATCACCAAGAACGGCTCGCCCGTGGGCAACCTGACGGCGGTAGAGATTGACGAGAACGGATACATCACCGCCACCTATGACACCGGCTTCACGCGCCGGCTCTATCAGGTGCCTCTGGTTGATATTCCAAACCTGAACGGCCTGATCGCGCAGGACAATCAAACCTACAAGGTGTCGCCAGAATCGGGTTCGTTCTTTCTTTGGGATGCGGGCGATGGGCCGACGGGTTCGGTCGTCGGCTACGCCCGCGAAGGGTCAACCACCGATGTCGCGGCGGAACTGACCAACCTGATCCAGACCCAGCGCGCCTATTCCTCCAACGCCAAGGTCATTCAGACCGTGGATGAGATGTTGCAGGAAACCACGAACATCAAACGATAGGTCGGGATAGATGAGCATCTCCTCCGCACTTTCCAGCGCCCTGTCGGGCCTGAACGCCTCGTCCCGGGCGGCGGAGCTTGTCTCGTCAAACATCGCCAATGCCAGCACGCCCGGATACGGCAAGCGGCAGCTTGTGCTGACGGCCAAGGTCGTCGGCGGCAGCGGGCAGGGGGTTTCGATTGCCGCAGTGGCCCGGCGCACCAATCCGGTGGTCCTCAACGACCGCCGGATCGCCGACGCGGGTGCTGCTGACCGCGATGTGCGGCAAAGCTTCCTGGCGCGACTGGAAACCACTCTGGGCACTTCGGATACGCCGGGGTCGCTGGTCAACCGGATCACGACGCTGGATCAGACCCTTATCGAAGCCTCCAGCAGGCCCGATTCGCAAGCCCGCCTGACCTCGGTCCTTGATGCAGCAAAGGGGCTTGCCGGCCAGATCGCGGCGACGGCCAGTGACATTCAAACCCAGCGCAACATCGCCGACAAGACGATTCAGAGCCAGGTCGAACAGGTCAACACCGCGCTGGGCCAGATCACCGAACTGAACATCCGCATTCGCGCCGAAAGCAGTGCAGGACGGGACCCCTCGGCACTGATCGACAACAGACAGCATCTGATCGACACGATTGCACCGATCATTCCCCTGCGAGAGGTGGATCGTGGCAACGGCACAATCGCGCTGTTCACCACCGGCGGAACGGTCCTGCTGGACGGCAAGGCAGGCAGGTTGGAATTCACACCTGCGGGCTTTGTGACCGCAGACATGACACTAGCGACGGGCGGTCTGTCGGGGCTGGCCCTGAACGGCCGCCCGATTGACACGGCGGGTGCGGGTGTGCAGATCGGCGGGGGCAGTCTTGCCGCGCAGTTTGCCGTCCGCGACAGCCTTGCGCCCAGGGCGCAGGCCGATCTTGATGCGCTGGCCCGCGATCTGGTGGAGCGGTTTTCGGACCCTGCCCTCGATGTGACCCGCGCGCCGGGTGATCCGGGGCTTTTCACTGATGCCGGAGCGGCGTTTCTGCCCGCCGATGAAGTGGGCCTTGCACAACGCTTGCAACTGAATGCAGCGGTTGATCCGGCGCGGGGAGGCGCGCTGTGGCGTCTGCGCGACGGATTGGGTGCCGCGACGCAAGGCGCATCCGGCAATGCGACCCTTCTGAATGCGCTGGAATCGACGCTGACCGCCCAGCGTGTCTCGCTCTCGGCCAGTTTCTCCACCGGCCCGCGCAGCGTTTCAAGCCTTGCGGCCGATCTGATTTCGGGTGTTGCTGGTGCTCGCCTGTCTGCCGATGCCGAAGTCAGCTATGCCAGTGCCACGGTTACGGCGTTGCGCGGTCTGGAACTGGCGGACGGCGTGGATACCGATGAAGAGCTGCAGAACCTCTTGCAGATCGAGCAGGCCTATTCGGCCAATGCCCGCGTGATCCAGACGGTGGGCAGCATGATCCAGACCCTGTTGGAGCTTTGAGATGCCACTGATGTCTCTTGGCGATATGGCGCAGGCGTTTTCCTTGCGACGCCACAGCGCCGCGCTGAAATCTGAGTTGCAAACTGCGTCAACCGATGTGACCACCGGGCGCGTCTCCGACATTTCGGTGCGGGTGCGCGGCGATTACTCGGCGCTGACCGCCCTTGATGCAACACTGTCGCAACTTGATTCCCTCAAGGTGACAAACAATGAAGCCGAGCTTTTTACCGGCGCGCAGCAGACGGCGCTCGCCACGATCTCCGGCCTGACCGGCGAATTCGGGCCGACGCTGCTTGGCGCGGCCACCGGGGGAGGTGCGTCGATGATCGCCACGGTCGGACACGATGCAGCGCAACGCTTCGAAACCGTGGTTGCTACGCTGAACACACGGATCGGTGACCGCAGCCTGTTCGCCGGTCAGGCGACGGACAGTCCCGCCACGGCCCCGGCGCAGGATATTCTATCGGCTCTCGATGCTGCAACTGCCCTTGCCATCACACCGGCCGAAATGGAAACGGCGATCAATCTCTGGTTTGACGATCCGGCGGGGTATGGCACGCTGGGCTATCGAGGTGGCCCGCCCCTGGTCCCGGTATCGGTGGCGCAGGGTGAGGTCACAAGCGTGGACGTGACGGCGGACGACGCGGCACTTCGCCAGACGCTGAAGGCTTTGGCCTTGGGCGCGATGCTGGATCGGGGCGCATTTGCCGGCGCCCCGCAAG
>JBGSRQ010000070.1:0-2395 GCA_041737515.1 Rhodobacterales bacterium
CCCGCGCAGAGGCCGAAGCTGCAGGCAAAGTGGCCACCGCCAAACCCGCAGGCCCCGCCAAAGCGCCGACTGCCAAGGCTGAAACCGCGTTGAGCGACATTCTGAGCAATGGCGAGGATCATTCAATCGGTCGGAACGCCGCCATTGCGGCGCTTGCCGCCGCTGCCGCCGGCAAACCTGCCGCTGCCGCCGACACCACCGAAACGACCGTGGATCTGACCGACACCCGCAGCAGTGATGAAGATTTCGCAACCGAAGAACGGGGCCGCAAGCGCAGCGGGTTGAGCGATTTCGAGAAATTCGGCCTGCTTGCCGTGGGTGCGCTTGCGGTCGGTGCAATCCTGAAGAATGGCAACAAGGTTGTGTCGAACTCGGGCGACCGGGTTGTGGTGGAACGCCCGGACGGCACCTACGGCGTGCTGAAGGATGACGACACGCTGATCCGCCAGCCGGGCAACACCGTGCGCACCGAAAACTTCGACGATGGCTCCACCCGGTCAACCGTCACGCGTGACGATGGCAGCAGAATCGTGACGATCCGCGATGCATCGGGTCGCGTTCTGCGCCGCTCGCGCATTGATCCTTACGGGCAAGAGGTCCTGCTGATCGACGATCTGGAGCCGGTAGAGCGCGTTGTGGTGTCCGAATTGCCGAAGCCCCGGCGCAATCTGGTGGTGTCGACCGCGAACGAGGATGCCGCGCTGCGCGCAGCCCTTCTGGCCGAACAGAGCGGCGATATCGGTCGCTCGTTCTCGTTGGGCCAGATCCGCGAATATCAGGAAGTGCGCGCTCTTGCCCCCACCATCGACGTGGCCCCGGTGCGGTTTGAAACAGGATCGGCGGCCATTCAGGTTACCGAAGCGCCGCAGCTTGCCGAACTTGGTGCGCTGATGTCCGATCTGATCGCGCAGAACCCTGACGAGGTGTTTCTGATCGAAGGCCATACCGATGCGGTCGGCTCGGCGGGGTCGAACCTTGCCCTGTCGGACCAGCGGGCGGAATCGCTGGCACTGGCGTTGAGCGAATACTACGATGTGCCAACGGAAAACATGGTCATCCAGGGTTACGGCGAAAGCGAGCTTGCCATCCCGACCGAAGGCAATGAACCGCAGAACCGCCGGGCAACCGTGCGTATCATTTCACAGCTTTTGTCGAGAACGGCGGCAAACTGACCTGACAAAGGCGTTGAAACGGATATGGCGCGGCTGCCAAGGCTGCGCCATAGTCGTATTCAAAGGAGCCTGGCCATGCCCGATATGCTATCCCCTGATGACATGCCGCAAACCGCCCTTGCTTGGCATCGCGCCGGGCAGGGTGCCGTGCTGGCGACCGTGGTTGAAACCTGGGGGTCTGCACCCCGCCCCGCAGGCAGCCAGTTGGTGATTTCGGGCGCGGGCGATATCATGGGGTCGGTGTCGGGTGGCTGCGTCGAGGGTGCCGTGGTTGCCGAAGCGGTCGAAGCGTTGGCCGACGGCAAACCGCGACTGCTCAGTTTTGGGGTCAGCGATGATGATGCCTTTGCCGTGGGTCTGGCCTGTGGCGGGAAGATCCGCGTGCTGGTCGAACCTGTAGGCACGGCACTGCCGGTTGACATGCTGACGGCACTGGTGGCCGCCCGCGCCGCGCGGCAGGCATTGGCCTACACGGTCAATCTTGAAAGTTGGGACCGGCGTCTGGTGCGCGTCGGTGATGCTGTGGGGCCGGTCGCCGACCGCCTGCGCTCTGACAGGGCCGGGGTCGAGGATGACGCGTGGTTCATTGCGCCGATGAACCCGCCCCTGCGGATGATCGTCGTGGGGGCCGTGCACATTGCGCAGGCGCTGTTGCCGATGGCGCGGGCCTGCGGCTATGACGCCACGCTGATTGACCCGCGCGATACCTTCGGATCGGCGGCTCGCTTTCCCGGCGATACGATCCTGAACGACTGGCCCGATGATGCGATGGCAACACTTGCCCCCGATGCGCGGTCAGCCGTGGTGACGCTGACGCATGATCCGAAACTGGACGATCCGGCGATTCTGGCGGCCCTTGCCAGCCCCGCATTCTATATCGGATGCCTTGGATCGACCCGCACCCATGCCAAACGGCTGGACCGACTGCGCGCGGCAGGGATGACGGATGCGGCCATCGCCCGCCTGCACGCACCGGTTGGGTTGAACATCGGGGCAAAATCACCGGCGGAAATCGCAGTGTCGATCATGGCGCAGATCACCCAAACCCTGCGCAATCCGTGAAAGGCCCGGCGATGAAGGACCGCGCATGAAATTCGGCCCCGTCCCGCTAGATCAGGCACTTGGTGCGATCCTTGCCCATTCTGCCAGCCTGCGCACCGGCCGCCTGCGCAAGGGCAAGCGGCTGGAGGCGGGCGATCTGGCGCAGATGGCGGCTGAGGGTT
>JBGSRQ010000080.1:0-3343 GCA_041737515.1 Rhodobacterales bacterium
GGTGGGGTTCCGCGACGGTCATGATCTTGATCCGTTCATGTGTTGGGATGAGTTCTGGCAAGGCGGCGGGACGCTGCAACCTTGCCAGGACGGTGCCGCGGAGGATCAGCCCCGGGGGCTACGCGACGGTGTGGGACCGGCGCGGTTCAGCATCTTTTCGTCTTCCTTCAACTCCAGCCACATCGCGTTCATCACGGCAAAGATGGCGGCCAGCGGAAGGCCCAGAAGCCAGGCGAAATACCACATGATTTCAGTCCTTTCAGTAGACAGAGTGCGAGTTGTCGGTGACATCGGCCTCGGTGACCTTGCCCCACAAAATCTTGTAGACCCACGCCGTGTACATCAGGATCAACGGCATGAAGATCGCCGTGACCACCAGCATGATGAACAGCGTCAGATGCGACGAAGAACTGTTCCACACCGTCAACGACGACCTGGGGTCAGACGATGACGGCATGATGAACGGGAACATCGTCAGGCCAACCGAGGAAATCACGCCAAGGATGGCCATCTTGGAGAACAAGAGCGTCGAGATTTCGCGCCCGGCGCGCAGGCCAAGAAACGTCAGCAACCCGCCAAGGATGCCCATCACCGGCGCGATCACGATCCACGGACGGTCGCTGTAGGCGGTCAGCCAGGTCGCGGTCTTCTCCACATCGAAATGCAGCGGATTTGACGGGCCGCCGGTGACATAGTCGCCGACAATCCGGTAGCCTTCGATGCCGAAGGCCATCCAGATCCCAGCCGCGGCATAGGCGGCCACCGCAACAAGCGCCGCAACCGACCCGATGGCACGGGCGCGGACTTGCACAGCACCCTCCGCCTTCAGGGTCAACCACGCACCACCGTGCATCACCAGCATGGCCAGCGACACCACACCCGCAAGGATCGAGAACGGGTCCAGCAGGCCGATGAACTTCATGTACCACGCACCTTCATAGATGGTGTGCAGGTCATCGGTGAAGTGGAAGGGCACGCCCTGGATCACATTTCCGACCGCCACCCCGAACAGCAGCGCAGGGATTGCGCCACTGGCAAACAGGGCCCAGTCCCAGGCGTTGCGCCAGCGCGGATCGTCACGTTTGGACCGGTATTTGAACGCCACCGGGCGCACGATGAAGGCCGCGAGGATGACGAACATCGCAAGATAGAAGCCCGAGAAACTGACCGCATAAAGCGGCGGCCAGGCGGCAAAGATCGCGCCGCCACCCAGAATGAACCAAACCTGGTTGCCTTCCCATACCGGGCCGACCGTGTTGATCGCCACCCGGCGCTCCACGTCGGTCTTGCCGACGAAGGGCAACAGGGCACCTACCCCCATGTCGAACCCGTCGGTCAGCGCGAACCCGATCAGCAGCACGCCCAAAAGGCCCCACCAGATCACCCGCAGCAGTTCATAGCTTAGAAGTTCATGTAAAATCATGATCTTACTCCGCCGGCATGGCAATGGCGTCGGCATTGCGCCGTCCGGCCAGCCGGTCATTGTGACGCACGACCCAGGCGTCGGTTTCAGACACATCCAGGAACGGGCCCTTGCGGATGTACTTCAGCATCAGCCCCATCTCGACGATGAAGAGGACGGTGTAGAAGAGGACGAAGCCGGCCAGCGTCAGCGCCACTTCGGTCATCGACAGGGCGCTGACCGACATAGCGGTGGGCAGCACGCCGTCCACGGTCCAGGGCTGGCGACCGAACTCGGCCACAAACCAGCCCATCTCGGCGGCAATCCAGGGAGCCGGGATCATCACGACCGCCAGCCACAGGGCCGGGCGGGGATAGTTCATGCCCTTGAACGAGGCCCGGTAGAAGAAATAGGCCATGGTCGCGATGAACCCAAAGCCCAGGCCCACCATGATGCGGAAGGCCCAGAACAGCGGCCAGACCGTCGGCACCGTGTCATTGGACGCGGCCTTGATCTGGTCTTCGGTCGCCGTGCGCGGGTCATCGACGTATTTCTTCAAGAGAAAGGCAAAGCCCAGATCGGCGGAATGATCTTCGAACTGCGCGGTCATCGCCGGTTCCGCCGCATCGCGCTTCTCACGGATGTGCATCAACGCGTCATAGGCGATGATGCCGCTGCGGATCCGGGTTTCGGCCTGCGCCACCAGATCGTTGATCCCCGGAATTTCCGTGGTCAGCGACCGTGTGCCGATCAGACCCATCGCCCAGGGGATTTCGATGGCGTAGTGCGTCTCGCGCGCTTCCTGATCAGGGAAGCCGATCAGGTTGAACGGGGCGGGGGCCTCATGCGTTTCCCACATCGCCTCGATTGCCGCCAGTTTCATCTTCTGGCTATGGGTGGCGGAATAGCCCGACTCGTCACCCAAAAGAACGACCGAGAAGGCCGAGGCCAGACCGAAGGCGGCAGCCACAGTGATTGACCGGCGGGCCAGTTCGACGTGGCGGTTCTTCAAGAGATACCAAGCCGAAACACCAATCACGAAAACCGCGGCCGTCACATAGCCGGCGCTGACGGTGTGAACGAATTTCGCCTGCGCCACTTCGTTGAAGAGGACGGCAAAGAAATCCGTCATCTCCATCCGCATGGTCTGGGGGTTGAATTCCGCGCCAACCGGGTTCTGCATCCAGCCATTGGCGATCAGGATCCACAGCGCCGAGAAGTTCGAACCGATGGCCACCAGCCAGGCCACCGTCAGGTGCGCAACCGTGCTGAGCTTGTCCCAGCCAAAGAAGAAGAGGCCGACAAAGGTGGCTTCAAGGAAGAAGGCCATCAGCCCTTCGATCGCAAGAGGCGCACCGAAGATGTCGCCGACGTAGTGGCTGTAATAGCTCCAGTTCATGCCGAACTGGAATTCCATGGTGATGCCGGTTGCGACGCCCAGCACGAAGTTGATCCCGAAGAGAGTGCCCCAGAATTTTGTCATCTGCCGCCAGATCGGGCGGTTTGTCATGACGTAGACCGTCTCCATGATGGCGACCAGGATCGACAGACCCAGCGTCAGCGGCACGAAGAGGAAATGATACATGGCAGTCATGGCAAACTGCAGCCGTGACAGCTCAACGATCCCGAATTCCATATCCTTGGCTCCAGTTCTCGGAGGCGAATCCCCCCGCGACGATATTCATACTCCGGGTTTCTTCCGCTGCTTCGGGATGAGGAGCCTTGATCCAGATCAAAAAGTAATATTCGCCATGCAACTTAAGTCAGCGATATGATCCGGTCTGCAAACGAGGTTTCAGCCGCACGGTGCGCGGCGATCAGGATGGCGGCTTGAGGTAGGATCTGACGGATGCCTTGCAGCACGGCGTGCGCCGCAGGATCGTCCAGCCCTTCCGTAGGTTCGTCCAGCAGCAGCACTGCGGGCGCGCGCAACAGGGCCCG
>JBGSRQ010000149.1:0-4168 GCA_041737515.1 Rhodobacterales bacterium
GCCGCCTTGGCCGCCTTCACGTCGGCAGGGGTGATCAGCGTGCCCGCACCGACGACGCCACCCGCTACCTCGGCCATGATCCGGATCACGTCAAGCGCCACCGGCGTCCGCAGCGTCACCTCCAGTGCGGGCAGGCCTCCGGCAACCAATGCCATTGCCAGCGCACGGGCATGTGCGATGTCATCAATCACCAGAACCGGAACGACCGGCGCAAGGCGGCAGATTTCAGCGGCGCGGATGGATTGGGCGGCGGGGGTCATGGCGGCTCCTGAATAGGATCGGTGGGTATGTGGCAAAGGGTGGAGCCTTCGGCGAGGATATTTGTATCAAAATGAAAGCGGCAGGGGAAGGTTCTGGGGCCACACCCCGCCTCGGGCCGCAAGCTGCGGGGGAGGCGGGGTGCTTTCACTTTGAACGGTCATCGGCGTCCCCGCCTGTACCGTGACACCAGCCTGACCGCAAAACCCTTTCATTTTGATGAAAATATCCTCGCCGAAGGCATAAAGGTTCTGTTTCAGACCACGACGCCTGCGCCTTCGGTGGCATTGCCCACGTTGCGGCGGAAGGCTTCGAACAATTCGCGCCCGATGCCGTGGCTGTTGGCGCTGAGGTCGGCTGTTACCGGGATGCGGTCGTCAAAATCAGCGGCCAGCACCGATAGCGTGCCCGCATCCGCATCCACGCGGACAACATCGCCGTCGCGCAACCTCGCCAGCGGGCCGCCGCAGGCAGCTTCTGGCGAGACATGGATGGCGGCGGGCACCTTGCCCGAAGCCCCCGACATCCGTCCATCGGTCACCAGTGCCACCCGCAGCCCGCGTTCCTGCAGCACGGTCAGCGTGGGCGTCAGCGAATGCAATTCGGGCATCCCGTTCGCCTGTGGGCCCTGAAAGCGGACGACAACGACCGTGTCGCTGGTGAATTCGCCCGCCTTGAACGCCGCTTTCACGGCATCCTGCGAATGAAAGATGCGCGCGGGCGCTTCGATCACATGGCGGTCGGGCGGGCAGGACGACACCTTGATCACCCCGCGTCCCAGATTGCCGCCAAGCTGTTTCAGGCCCCCCGTTGCCTGGAACGGATCGGATGCCGGGCGCAGAATGCGGTCGTTCAGGCTGCTGCCTGGTCCGTCCTCCCACGTCAGCGTGCCGTCGCGCAGTTTGGGTTCCTGCCGGTAAAGGCTCAACCCGTCGCCCGCGATGGTCTTTGCGTCGGGATGCAGCAGGCCTTCGTCGATCAGGTTGCCGATCATGTAGGCCAGTCCGCCCGCCGCATGGAAATGGTTCACATCGGCAAGACCGTTGGGATAGACCTTGGCCATCAAGGGCACAACGTCGGAGATGTCGGCGAAATCCTCCAGATCCAGGATGACCCCTGCCGCGCGCGCCATCGCAGGCAGGTGCAGCACCAGATTGGTGGAGCCTCCCGTCGCCATCAGGCCCACCAGCCCGTTCACAAAGGCGCGCTCGTCCAGAATTTCCCCGGCAGGTCGGTAATCATTCCCCAATGCGGTGATGGAGGCCGCCCGCGTTACCGCAGCATCGGTCAGCGCATCTCGCAAGGGTGTTCCGGGGTTGACGAAACTGGCACCGGGCAGGTGCAGGCCCATGAACTCCATCAGCATCTGGTTGGTGTTCGCCGTGCCGTAAAAGGTGCAGGTTCCCGGGCCATGATAGCTTGCCATTTCCGCCGCCATCAGCACATCGCGCCCGACGGCCCCGGTTGCGAATTGCTGGCGGACCTTGCCCTTTTCATCATTCGGCAGCCCTGATGTCATTGGCCCCGAAGGCACGAACACCGCCGGTATATGGCCAAAGGTGGCGGCAGCGATGATCAGCCCCGGCACGATCTTGTCGCAGATGCCCAGATAGACCGCCGCGTCAAACGTGTTGTGGCTAAGCGACACACCCGCCGCCAAGGCAATAACATCGCGCGAGAAAAGCGAAAGTTCCATCCCCGGCTGGCCTTGGGTCACGCCGTCGCACATCGCAGGAACCCCGCCCGCCACTTGGGCCGTGGCCCCTGCAGCGGCGGCGGCGGTGCGGATGATGCGCGGATAATCCTCATACGGCTGATGCGCCGACAGCATGTCGTTGTAAGCGGTGACGATCCCGATATTGGGTTGCCGCCCGCCCGCCAAAGCCGCCTTGTCATCGCCCATCGCGGCATAGGCGTGGGCCTGATTTCCGCAAGTCAGATGCGCGCGGGCGGGGCCTGCCTCGGCGGCGCGGGCCATCCGGTCCAGATAGACGCCGCGCGGTTTGGCAGAGCGGGCGCGGATGCGGTCGGTTACCGCGGCGATGGTCGCATTCAGCGTCATGTCAGGGTTCCTTGGGCAACGGGCTCGGAGCAGGAGCAGTGAAGATCGCGCGCAATAGAGGAGAGCACTGGGGCGAGTCGGGACGAGATCAGTCTAGCAGGCGCCGTTAGCGCTAACAACCCAATTTCTTGCCAAACGGCCCGGCAACGCGGGCGGCGATGTCTGGGGAGGCGATCGTTGCAGCTTACCACCACAATGACCGCATTTGAGCGCAATTTAGACAAATTTGATCAGCATAATACAACCAGTCCGCGCAAGTCAGGCCGGCTGGCGCACAACGCTCAAGGTCCAGGTCCCCGGAGGATTGATATGTTTGTCACCCGCAAAATCGCTCTGCTTGTGTCATTGACTGCCCTTTCCGCCTGCGCCGGAACGGAACCCGCAACCCGCGCCGCGTTCAACGCTCCGTCCGATGTCAGCATCGGCAGCAAGGGCAGCGACGTCATCCCCGCGACCCGCTACAACATCACGGGCTTTGATATTGTCGTGCCGCAAAAGCTTCGCGTGTCAGAAGCGAACGTGTTCTACCCGATCGCCGATATCGTCTGGCGTGGTGAGCCGCGGGGCGAGCGTCACGCACAGGTTGCCGCGATCTTGCAGGATGCTCTGGGCCGCGCCACCACGGGCTTGACCACGGGCCGTGCCGTTCGCGCCGAAATTGAACTGTTGCGTTTTCACGCCCTGACCGAAAAGACCCGCTACACCTTTGGCGGCGTACATTCGCTGTGGTTCAAGGTCACGTTGCGCGATGCGCTGACCGGCGCTCTGGTCGAACAACCGTTCCGCGTTATCGCCGATACGCCAGCGTCGGGCGGGGCCCGCGCCATCGCCGAAGATGAGGCCGGGTTGACCCAGCGTGTTGTCATCGTGAACCGTGTGGCCAAGGTGTTTGAGGATGAACTTGCCGGACCCAGAAAGCGTCACACGTTGAAAGTTGCCCCGCCCACCTCCGAGGATGCCCGGATCGTCGCCGCCAACTGAATGTGTCCGGGGCTTTCGCCCCGGCGGTTGACGCTGTAAAGGGGGCGCATGATGGCCCCAGATTCCCAAGACACCCCGACACCAGACACCACCATGCCGACGGGTCTGCCCGTTGTCCGGCTTAAACCCAAGGCCGAAGCCCGCGCCATCCGCCACGGATTTCCCTGGGTTTATGCCGACGAACTGGTTACCGACCGGCGCACGCAAGCCTTGGCTCCCGGCGCTTTGGCGGTGCTGGAAGATGGCGAGCGGCGGCCCTTGGGGCTGGTCACGGTGAATACCGCCTCCAAGATCATCTGCCGGGTGCTGGACCGCGACCCGGACGCGGTGATTGATCAGGCGTGGTTCGAGACACGCCTTGGCCGCGCCTTTGCACTGCGCGACCGCCTTTACGCCGAGCCGTTCTACCGGATGGTCCATGCCGAGGCGGACGGTCTGCCCGGCGTGGTGATCGACCGCTTCGGTGACGTGGCGGTGGTGCAACCCAATGCCGCCTGGGCCGAGGCGCATCTTGCGGCACTGGTTTCGGCACTGATTGCCGTGACCGGGGTTTCAACGGTTGTGAAAAACGGCACCGGGCGCGCGCGCGGGCTGGAAGGGCTGGCCGAGGAAACCGTGGTTGTGCAGGGCGCGCTGGATGGTCCGGTTCCGGTTCGGATGAACGGGGCGACCTATATGGCCGATCTGGTGGGTGGGCAGAAAACAGGGATCTTCTTTGACCAACGCCCCAACCACGCGTTTGCCGCCACGCTGGCACGGGACGCGCGGGTGCTGGACATGTTTGCCCATGTCGGCGGGTTCGGCCTTGCTGCGCTTGCGGCGGGTGCGTCGTCGGTGCTGGCCGTTGACGGCTCTGCCCCGGCTTTG
>JBGSRQ010000159.1:0-2087 GCA_041737515.1 Rhodobacterales bacterium
GCGCTTTACGGGGTCAGCCCGTAAAAGTCTGCCGCCGTGCCGCCAAAGATGCGGGATCTGGCGGCGGCGGGCAGGTGGGCGGTCAGGGTCTGTGCGGCTCTGAGCCAGCCGGCGTAGCTGGCGCGCAGCAGGCAGACTGGCCAATCCGACCCCCACATGATGCGTTCTGGCCCGAAGGCGGCAAGAACATGGTCGGAATAGGGGCGCAGATCGTCCACTGTCCAGTCGGGCAGCGCCTCTGTCACCAGTGCCGAAAACTTGCAAAAGGCACCAGTGTCTGCCAGCCGCGACATGCCATCCGCCCAGTCGTGAAATCCCTTGGGGTGGGCATGAATGTGCGGTTTCATGCAATGGTCGATCACCACACGCAGGTCGGGATACCGTTTCACAAGGGTCAGGAAGTTCGGCAGATGCCGGGGAAAGCCAAGGGCGTCAAACGTCAGCCCAAGGTCGCAGACCGCGCGAAACCCCCATTGCACGGCATCGCCCAGCATCCAGCCATCATCCGGAATATCCTGAATCATCGGCCGCACACCGCAGAACTTCGGATGCGAGCAAAGCCGCGCAAGATGCGGATGATCCGACGGTTTATCGAAATCCACCCAACCAACGACGCCGGCCACAAAGGGCGTGGCATCGGCCAGGCCCAACATGTATTCGGTTTCCTGCACTGACGCCGCCGCCTGAACCAGAACCGTGCGCGCAACCCCCTGTGCGGCCAGCACGGGCGCCAGATCACCGGGCAGATAATCCCGGTCCACCACCGCGTCACCCTTGGGCATCCACGTGTAATCACCGCGCGCGGGCCGCCAGAAATGCTGATGCGCGTCGATCATGGCTTAAACCGGCGCGTCGGCGCGCATCAGACCGCTGGCTTTCAGATCGTCCCACAGGGCCTGAGGAACCTGCGCCGTTGTGGCCACCAGATTGGCGTCAACTTCGGCCACGCCTTGTCCACCTGGAATAACCGACACCACCGCCGGATGGCGCAGACAGAACTGGAACGCGGCATCAACCATGCGCACGCCGTGCCGGGTGCAAACGATCTCGATCTCTGCCACGCGGTCCAGCACCCATTGCGGGGCAAGGTCATAATTGTAGAACGCCCCCGGCCGCGCGCCGGTGGCCAGCACGCCCGAGTTGTAGGGCCCCCCGATCACCACACCCACGCCGCGCTTGTGTGCCAGCGGCAGAAAGCTGTCCAGCGCCTCCTGTTCCAGAAGGGTATAGCGCCCGGCCAGCAGGAACAGATCGAAATCGCCGTGCTCCAGCAGCCACTGGCAGGGCTGCCATTCGTTCACACCCGCCCCGAACGCCTTGATCACCCCCTGATCGCGCAATTCCATCAAGGCGCGGTAGCCGCCTGCCATCAACTCATCCAGCCTGGCCTGCAACGTGGCTTGTGACTTGTGGTTGAACACATCCAGATCATGCGCGAACAGGATGTCGATCCGGTCAAGCCCCAGCCGTTCCAATGAAAACGCGACCGACCGCATGACCCCGTCATAGGAGTAATCGTAGACTTCCTTGCGGTTCGGCACGTCAAAGAACTTGCCGATGCAATCACGCTCTTCCCCGGCACCCGGCAGGCGCAGCAAGCGCCCGATCTTGGACGACAGCACATAATCGTCGCGCGGCTTGTCGCGCAAAAAGCGGTTCAGCCGGGTTTCCGACAGGCCCAGCCCATACAAGGGCGCGGTGTCGAAATACCGCACGCCCTGATCCCATGCCGCCTGCAGCACGGCCTGCGCATCGTCTTCTGGTATGGCGCGGTAAAGATTGCCGATCGGGGCCGCGCCAAAGCCCAGTTCGGTGAAGGTCAGCCCGCCATTGCCCAACCTGTCCCAGTGGCGCGTGTTCAGTGTCATCGGGTCTCCTTTCGGATCAGACCAGCGGCGGCAGGTCGATCACACCTTTTTTCAGGATGAAACAGCCATAAGGCCCGGAATCCGAGGTGCGGATGATGGCAAAAGCCTGCCGCGCTGCCTGATAGAACGCAAAGCGCTCCACCGCCTGCATTGGCACCGCGCGGCCCTCGGCGGCATCAATCACCGTCTGCATCCGCCCGAACACCGGCATGTCGGCGG
>JBGSRQ010000174.1:0-2972 GCA_041737515.1 Rhodobacterales bacterium
AGGCGCGACCGAGCCTGACGAGCTGGCCGCCCGGCGCAAGACGCTGGGCGATCAGCTGGCCCGACTGCAGGCCCCCGGCATGGCCGCGGATGAAGCATATACCCGCGCCGACAGTCTGATCCGCGAGATTGACACAGCCCTGCGCAACCGGCAGGCGGATGAGTTGTTGCGACTGTGGCCGATGCCGCTCAACCCGGCAAACTGGCCCGGTGCGTTCAGTCAGATCAGCACGGCAGCGGTCGATTTTACCACCGAGATCAGGACGGCAGGGACGCGTCCGCAGGCCTGGGTCAAGCTGAAGGACGGTTTGCCCGCGATCCTGCTGCTGCTTGCCATCGGGATGGCGCTGATCCTGCGCGGGCGGCTTTGGTGCGAACGCCTGACCGACCGCCTCTACGCCAATGCGGGGGCCCGCGGGCGCAAGATCTGGGCGTTCATCGTCTCGCTGGGGCAGATCATCATACCGGTGCTGGGCGTCAAGGCGCTGTCACAGGCCGCCCTTCTGAGCGGGCTGTTCGGTTCGACCGGCGTGGCAGTTCTGAGCGAGTTGCCCGGGATGGCGGTCCTCGTTTTTGTGGCTGGGTGGCTGGGCGGAAAGCTTTTCCCGAAAAGCGACGGGGCCGATGCCGCACTGGTCCTTTCTGCGGAACGCCGGGCCGAAGGGCGCTTCTTGTTCTTTCTTATGGGGATCGTGCTGCCGCTGGAAGTGTTGCGCGGTGTGATTTTCGATGTGAACCGGGTGGGTGAGGCGGCAGTGGCGCTGTTGACCCTGCCACTTCTTGTGCTGGCTGGTGTGGCGCTGGTCCGGCTGGGCGGGCTGTTGCGGCGACATGCCAAGAACAGCCGCGCGGACGGCGGCGATCAGGGCTTCCGGGACCGGATCATTGCGATCTTGGGCACCGCGATCCGCGTCATCGGTTTTGTCGGCCCCGCGTTGGCCGCCGTTGGCTACATTGGTGCCGCGCTGGCGCTGGTGTTCCCGGCGGTTCTGTCGATCGGTCTCATGGCGGTGCTGTTCACGCTGAACCGGCTGATCGAAGATGTTTACCGGGCGATCGTCGGCGACACGGATGATGCGCAGGGCGGCCTTTTGCCGGTTCTTCTGGCCTTTGGCGTCATCCTGGCCTCGACCCCGGTCTTTGCGCTGATCTGGGGGGCGCGGCGTGAAGATCTGGCGGAGCTGTGGGCGCGCTTTGGCGCGGGGTTCCAACTGGGGGCCACGCGCATTTCGCCGACCGATTTTCTGAAGGTCGCGGTGCTTTTTGCGATTGGCTATACCATCACGCGCCTGTTGCAGACGGGGCTGAGAACAACGGTTCTGCCCCGCACGTCGCTGGATACCGGGGGCAAGAATGCCATCCTTGCGGGGCTGGGCTACACGGGCGTGTTTCTGTCGGCGCTGATTGCGATCAACGCGGTCGGCATCGACCTTTCCGGTCTTGCCATCGTGGCAGGTGCGCTGTCGGTCGGTATCGGCTTTGGCTTGCAGAACATCGTGTCGAATTTCGTGTCCGGCATCATCCTTCTGATCGAACGGCCGGTGTCGGAGGGCGACTGGATCGAGGTTGGCGGAGTGCAGGGCATCGTCAAGGGCATCTCGGTTCGTTCCACCCGGATCCAGACGTTCGATCGGTCGGACGTGATCGTGCCCAATGCCGATCTTGTGTCGGGGCAGGTCACGAACTGGACGCGGTTCAGCCTTTCGGGGCGACTGATCGTGGCCGTGGGGGTCGATTACGGCAGCGACACCCGCAAGGTCGAGGCGGTTCTGCAAGAGATCGCAGAGGCACAGCCCATGGCCATTCTGAACCTGCCGCCGCTGGTGGTTTTCATGGGGCTTGGGGCAGATGCGCTGAATTTCGAGATCCGGATGATCCTGCGCGACGTGAACTTCTCGCTTTCCGTGCGCAGTGAGATCAACCATGCAATTCTCGAACGTTTCCGCGCCGAAGGCATCGCGATGCCGTTCTCGCAGCGCGACATCTGGCTGCGCAATCCCGAGGCTTTGGCCGAAGCGTTGCGCCCGCAGCGCCGCCACCCTTTGACAGAGGAAAGCCCGGCCCCCGAGGCTGCGCCGGATGCGATGCCGCGCACCGGCAGCGGCACCCGCACCCCCCTCCCGTCCAAACGCAAAGACCCCGAGGAGCCGACGTTGTGACAACCCTGCTGTTTCGTGACGACGCCTATCTGCGCGAAGCCGATGCCCGCGTTCTGGCCCATACCGACGAGGGCGGGCTGATCCTTGACCGCACCGTCTTTTATCCCACCGGAGGGGGACAGCCCGGCGACAGTGGCACGTTGATCTGGGACGGCGGGCGTATCGTGATTGCCACCGCGGTCAAGGCCGGCCCCACCGATGTGGCACTGGTGCCAGCGGAACCCAAGGCGATGCCGCCCGTGGGGGCATTGGTGCATCAGGTGCTGAACTGGGAGCGGCGCCATCGCCACATGCGGGTGCACACTGCGCTGCATCTTCTGTCTGTCGTGATCCCCTTGCCGGTGACCGGCGGGCAGATCGGGGCTGAACGCGGGCGGCTCGATTTCGACATGCCTGAAGCGCCGCAGGATATCGGGGCGTGGGATGCCGCGCTGACCGCGCTGATCGACCGCGATTTGCCGGTGACGGATGACTGGATCACCGATGCCGAGCTGGCCGCCAACCCCGGATTGGTGAAAACCATGTCGGTCAGCCCGCCGGCAGGGCAGGGCCGGGTGCGGCTGGTGCGGATCGGGCAAGGGGCGGGGCAGATTGATCTGCAACCCTGCGGCGGCACCCATGTTGCCCGCACGGGCGAGATCGGCGCTGTAGAGATCGGCAAGATCGAAAAGAAAGGCCGCCAGAACCGCCGCGTCGGCCTGACGCTGACAGATTGACGCTGATCGGTAGTCACGCGGCAGGGGGCGGCCCCTCCGCGATGGCGCCATGCACCTCGGGGCAGTGATTGCGGGCCGGGCGCGATGGTGACAAGCGC
>JBGSRQ010000195.1:0-2029 GCA_041737515.1 Rhodobacterales bacterium
GTCCTGCAAGATGCCGATCCCCTGCGCCTTGCAAAGATGTTCGGGGCGGACCCTTTGGCGGTGATGCGCCGGATTGCGACACTTCCTGGGTCGCTGGCGGGGTTGGTGGTCTGCGACGCGTCGGGCACATTGGTGTTTCGCAAGCCTGCGACCGGCTTTGTTCCGCCGCGCTTTGGGGCAGCATGTGCGCTTTGGCCGCTTTATCAGGCCCTTGCCCAGCCGATGCAGCCGGTGGAACGGATCATTGCCACCGGCGGGCGTGACGGGCGTCGTTTTCGCGCGCTGGCCTATAGTGTGATACGCAGGCCCGGCGGCTTTGGCGGGGTAGAGTTGCGCGAGGCCGCGATGCTGGTTCTGCCCGAGGCCTCGGAGCCTCTTTCGGGGGCATCCGCGCTTGCCGTGGGCAGCACCTGCCGCATCTGCGTTCAGCCCGGCTGTCTGGCGCGGCGCGAGCCGTCGATCATGGCGGGACAGGATGCTCGGCAGGCTTGAGCGTGAACAGGTTTTGACAGTCCGCCCGCGCCCGGCAATAGTCGGGAAACGCCGGGACAGACGGGGGAAGCCGACGGGGGGAGCCGATGCCTGAGCCACAGCATGTGATGCTGATCGAGGACGAGCCCAACATCGCCGAGGCGATCAGCTTTATTCTGGGTCGTGACGGCTGGCGTGTCAGTCATGTTGCCGATGGTGCGCTGGCCCTGTCCGCGCTGCGCTGCGACGTGCCGCATCTGGTCATTCTTGACATGATGCTGCCGGGGATGGACGGGATCGACATTCTGAATGCCATCCGGGCCGATGCCTGGCTGGCGCAACTGCCGGTTCTGATGCTGACCGCCAAGGGGCTGGGGCGTGACCGCGAGGCTGCCGAACGGGCCGGTGCCGACCGCTTTATGGCCAAGCCATTTTCCAATGCCGAAATAGTGGCCGCCGCGCGCGCGCTGGTCGGACGATGAGCCGCGAATGACCAGGCGGGCCCCCCTGTTTGTCGCGCGTCAGAGTTATCGGCGCCGGCGGCTGCGCGATGGGGCACGATTGCTGCCCCTGTTCGGCGCGTTCCTGTTTCTGTTGCCGATGCTCTGGGCCCCGCGTGATGGCGCCGACAGGGGCACGGCAACCGACGGCATCTACCTTTTTGCGGTCTGGGCCGGGCTGATCGTGGTGGCGGCAATCCTGTCACCAAAGCTTGCCGGTGCCGATGAAGGTTCCACACGCGACACCGGGGATGATGCCTGATGCCGTTTGATATTCTGGTTCTGGCGTGCCTTGGCTACGTTGCGTTTCTGTTCGGCGTTGCGTTCTGGGTGGAACGGCGGGCCGATCTGGGGCGGGCGGGATGGCTGCAATCGCCGCTCGTCTACACGTTGTCGCTGTCGATCTATTGCACGGCCTGGACGTTTTACGGCGCTGTCGGCAATGCCGCGCGGTCGGGGCTTGAGTTTCTGACGATCTATCTGGGGCCGACGCTGGTGTTTGTTGGCTGGCGGTGGCTGCTGCGCAAGCTGGTGCGGATCGGGCGTCAGCAGCGCGTCACGTCCATCGCCGATCTGATCGCCAACCGCTACGGCAAGTCGAACCTTCTGGGGGTCATCGTCACGCTGATCTGCGTGGTGGCGGCAACGCCATATATCGCGCTGCAACTGCAATCGGTCACGCTGTCGTTCGGCGTCTTTGCCAGTGCCACGCCCGAAGGCTGGGGGCTGGAGGACCGGGGGGTAACGGCAATGTGGGTGGCGGGCGGTCTGGCACTGTTCACCATCCTGTTCGGCACCCGCAATCTTGATGCGAACGAGCAGCACACCGGCATCGTGACCGCCATTGCGGTAGAGGCGGTGGTCAAACTGGTGGCGCTGGTCAGTGTGGGCGCGTTCGTTGTCTGGGGGCTGGCGGACGGGCCGGCCGACATGATGGCGCGGATCAACGCCTCGGATCTGGCAGCGTGGGATCTGCAACCGTCGCGCTGGATCGGGATCACGCTTTTGTCGGCGGCGGCGGTGGTGTGCCTGCCGCGCATGTTTCAGGTGCTGGTGGT
>JBGSRQ010000207.1:0-4328 GCA_041737515.1 Rhodobacterales bacterium
GGCGGCATCGTTGGGATATGGGCTGTTTGATCCGCAAAACCCCGGAAGCTCGCGTAATCCTCCAGCGCCGCGCGTTCGGTGCGGGTGCGGTTGGCGGGGGCGGCGGTATCCTCGACGCCAAGGGCAATGCCGCAGATCACCATCTGATCGGCGGGCAATTCCAGGACCTCGTGCACGACATCGGCATAGCTTGCCAATGCGCCAATGCCGCAGGTGGCAAGGCCCGCATCCACAGCGGCCAGTTGAAAGGTCTGGATCGCCATGCCAAGGTCCATGAACCCGCCCTCTCCCATGGTGCGATCAAGGCTGACAACGATGCCGATGGGCGCATCAAAGAAGCGGTAATTGCGGTTGAACTGTGCCTGCCGCGCCGCCAGATCGCGCTTTTCGATCCCCAGGGCCGCGTAAAGCGCATAACCCGCCGCGCGTTGGCGGGCCTTGAGCACGGGCGGAATCGGGTCGGGAAACCAGTCGTATTCGGAAACCCTTGTGCGGCCTGCGTCGATGGCCGATTGCAGCGCAGCGCTCAGGCCCGCCAGCGGTGCGCCGGTCAGAACGGTGAAGAACCCCGGTTGCAGGTTGGCCCCCGAAGGTGCGGTGCGCGCGATCTGCAGAAGGTTTGCCACCACATCGCGTGGCACCGGATCGGCACGAAAGGCGCGCACGGAGCGCCGCGCGCGGGCAAGGTCTGCAAACGGGATCACGCGGGCCATATCCTTATAGGTGCCTCACCTTCACGGACGCGACAAAAGAGATCCAGGCCGCACGCGCGCAAGGCCTTGGGTGATGGCGGCGGCAAGGCCCACCTTTATCGCATCGCCGATCAGATAGGGCGTCACCAACAGGGCTGCCTCGGGCAGGGTCTTGCCGATGACCAGTGCCATTCCAGAAATTCCAAAGGCGTAAAGCACCACGATGCCGCCCAAGGCCGCCCCGATCAGGCTGGCAACGCCTACAGGCGCAGGCATCCGTTCGGTGATCAGCCCGGCAACAAAGGCTGCGACCGGGAACCCCACCAGAAAGCCCGCCGACGGTCCGGCAAAGACCCCGATCCCGCCACGCCCGCCAGACAGGATCGGCAGGCCAATGGCAACCAGCACCAGAAAGAGCAGCACCGCAAGCGCGCCGCGCCGCGCTCCCAGTACGGTTCCGCACAGCATCACGCCAAGCGATTGCGCAGTGATCGGCACGCCCGACACAAGCGTGATCTGCGGCACCAGCCCCAGCACGGCAATCAGGGCGGCAAAGAGGGCGATATGGGTCAGATTTCGTTCCAAGGCATCCTCGTTTCCACATCAGGTTTCGCGTCACAGCCCACCACGCGCACGCAGCGCTTCGGCCACATGGTCGGCATCGTCCAGAGCCATCAGGACCAGCGGCAGCACAATCCGCGCGTTGGGCCTGCGGGCCGAGCGGGCGCGCCATGCAAGATGCAGCATATTGGCCTTTGCCAGCAGGACCGGGGTAAAGCGGATCACAAGCGCAATGGCAAGTGCCAGCGTGCGCGGCGGCAGGCCGATCCGCGCCAATGGCGATGCCAACCGCTCCAGAAGGTTCAGCATGTCATCCAGCCGCGTCGTCATGGTGACCAGATTGGCAAGTGCGACCAGCGTGACCAGCCGCGCAAGGATCAGCGCCCCCGCCGCCCATGCGCCGGTCCAAAGATGCCACAGCGCCAGAATGACGACGATCATCCACAAGGGCCGCAGCATGGCCAGCCCGTGCCGTGCAAAATCGCGCCCCTGCAAAAGATAGACCGCCGCCACTGCCACCGCAGCAGGCCAGATCAGCATCTGGTAGGCGACCACGCCCACCGACGCTACAGACAGGGCAGCCAGCTTCACCCCCGCGGGCCAGCGATGCAGTGCGGTTTCAACGGGTGAGGTCAGTGTCAGCATCGGCTGCCCCCAGATGCTCCATCTCTGCCCGGAACGCCGGGATCACATCGTCCGGCGCACCGTCCGCGCGGACGCGGCCCGCATCCAGCCAGATCACCCGACCATAACCTGCAAGCATCGCCGGGTCATGCGTGATGGTGATCAGCCGCTGCGGTGTCGCCTCCAGCGCCCGTGCCAGGCGCATGGTCGTGGGCAGGTCAAGCCCGGCAAAGGGTTCGTCCAGCAGGATGGTCGCTGGCGCCATTGCCAGAATGGCCATCAGACACAGATAGTGGCGCTGGCCGTGGCTCAGTGTCGCGACCGACGCCTTGGCCCAATGCGCCCGCCCTTCGGCGGCCAGAATATCGCGCGTCGCAGCTTTGGCCTCGGCAGCGCTGCGGCCCTGCTGGCGCAGACCGAAAGCCAGTTCCTCCTCCACTGTGGGAAAGATGATCTGGTGATCGGGATTCTGAAACAGGATGCCAATTTCGCGCAGCATCGCGCGGCGGTCCGACGGATCCACCCCGCCGACCCATACACGGCCTGATGTCGGGGCAATCAACCCAGCGATCAGCCGCAACAACGTGGTCTTGCCCGACCCGTTGCGTCCCAGGATACCGATGCGACGTTCGTTCAGATGCAGGTTCAGACCCACCAGAATGGTGATCTGGCCAACGCCGTAACCTGCATCAACAAGCTGAGGCCCCATCTGATCTGGCCCCATCTGATCTGGCCCCGTCTGCTCTGGCACCGCGTCCCCTCTTCAGGCTGGGCCAAGGGGTGCAACCGGCCTAAAACAGCCGCCATCACATCAGGACCATCGGCCCACCCTTTCATTTTGACACAAATATCCTGCGGGGGTGCGGGGGCGCAAGGCCCCCGTCCTGACAGCAAGACCGGACGCGGTTTCATCTCTGGCGCGCCGCTGCGACCGATGCTTCCAGAATGTTCATCGCCTCGGCGAAATGCGCATCGGGAATGGTGATCGGTGCAAGGAAACGGATCACGTTGCCGTAAACACCGCAGGTCAAAAGGATCAGCCCGCGCTTTAGCGCCTCCATCCGGACCCGGCTGGTAAAGCCTGCGTCGGGTTCGTGGGTGCCGGGGTTGGCGAATTCGACGGCCACCATGAAGCCGGGTCCGCGGATGTCACTGATCTCGGGGGTGACCGACCGGATCGCCTCCAGACGTTGTTTCAGCCGCCCGCCCAGCGCATTGGCGCGGGCGCACAGGTCTTCCTCTTCGATCACGTCAAGCACGGCGTTGGCCGCCGCGATTCCCAACGGGTTTCCGCCATAGGTGCCGCCCAGACCACCCGGATGGGCGGCATCCATCAGATCGGCACGGCCGGTCACGGCGGCAAGCGGCAGGCCCCCCGCCAAACCCTTGGCCATGGTTGTGAGATCGGCGGCCACATCATACCCGTGCATTGCGAACAGCGTTCCGGTGCGGGCAAAACCGGTCTGCACCTCATCCGCGATCATCACGATGCCGTGGTCATCACACAGCTTGCGGATGGCGCGGACCAGTTCCTTGGGTGCCGGGTAAAAGCCGCCCTCACCCTGTACCGGCTCAAAGATGATCGCCGCGACGCGTGCGGGATCCAGATCGGCCTTGAAAAGCTTGGTCAGCCCCGCCATCGCATCGGCAGTGGAAATATCGTGCACCTCTTGCGGGAAGGGGATGTGCCAGACATCGGGCATCATCGCGCCGAAGCCTTTCTTGTAGGGCTCGACCTTGCCGGTCAGGCTCATTCCCATGAAGGTCCGTCCGTGGAATGCGCCACCAAAGGCGATCACGGCATTGCGGCCCGTGGCGATCCGCGCGATTTTCACCGCATTCTCGCAGGCCTCGGCGCCCGTGGTGACAAAGACGGTTTTCTTCGGGAAATCGCCCGGAACGGCGGCATTCAGCCGCTCGGCCAGACGGATGTAGGATTCGTAGGGCAGCACCTGATGGCAGGTATGGGTGAAACGGCTCATCTGCTCGGTCACGGCGGCCATGACGCGCGGGTGGCAATGCCCGGTGTTGACCACCGCGATGCCGGCGGCAAAGTCGATATAGCGGTTGCCCTCGATATCCCAGATTTCGGAGTTCAGCGCCCGGTCGGCGTAGATTTGCGTCATCATGCCGACGCCGCGCGAAATGGCATCGTCCCGGCGTTTGGCGACTTCGGCGTTCAGCATGGCGCATCTCCTGTTGGCTTTCGCCCTATTTGATCAAAAATCGGTGTGAAGTTCAATCGAGATCGCGAGTTGTGGCGGCGGAGCCTTCGGCGAGGATATTTGGGTCAAAATGAAAGCGGATGAGGGTAGGGTTCAGGAAGTATTAACCACTCGGGCGGCAGGCTGAGGCCAGAGGTGCGAGATGGCGACAGGTGAAGAACGGGCGATTCTGCGGCTGATCCGGTCGCGCAGGGTGGGGGCGGTGACGTTCCACCGGCTGGTGGCC
>JBGSRQ010000257.1:0-8817 GCA_041737515.1 Rhodobacterales bacterium
CAGAACGCCATCGGCACGATAGCCACCCGCGTGCGGTCATAGAACGCGGCCTCGTCAAGCCCCAGCCAGCCGCGCAGACGCTCACCGCTGGCATCATGGAACGGCCGCCCCGCCAGATGCACCCGCATCCCCGGCGCCTGACCGGCAATCAGCAAGCGCGCCTCTGGCTGAAACCAGACCACCGGGCGCGGCATGTGGCGAGTCGCCGTTGCGCCAAACCGGTCGGCACACAGGCGGCACTCGGCAATGGATCTGTGCAAGGCATCATCGGTCATCGGCGCAGAGTTTCACACCCCCGGGCCAAGGTGCAACAGCCTGCTGTCAATCGGATGCAGACAATGCCGCGGGCGTTGCAGTGCGCACGCCTCCGGCGTAAGGCAAATGCGGCGCGCGGGCGCAATCCGGGGCACATGATGTATCGCGTATCTAAATCCATGCAACATTTCGCGGTGTCGCTGCTTGCGGGCATCGCAGTAGCAACGCTGTGGGTCAACGCGTCGCCCGGGTCATATTACGATCTGACAGAATGGCGCGCGATGGAAACCGCCTTGCCCGGCGGGCTCTGGTCGGGCGAGGTCCGCCTGACGCTGGGCGCGGTGGTGTCGGACGGCTTGATGGCGCTGTTCCTGTTCATTCTGGGCAAGGAATTCTGGGAATCGATCACCCAGGAACGCGGCCCCCTGCGCGAGCGCAACTTTACCGGCACCCTGCTGGTGTCGGCAGGTGGCATGATCGGTGCGGCGCTGGTGTGGCTGGTGCTTTCGTCGCTGTTCCAGACCGCGCAAGAGGCCGAGCGTTTTGGCGGTTGGGGCGTGCCGTTGGGCAGTGATGTGGTGCTGTGCTATTTCGTTGGGCGACTGGTGTTTGGCGCAGGCCATCCGGCACTGCATGTGCTGCTGATGGCGGTGATCACGATGGATTTCGCCACGCTGCTGATCCTGGGGCTGTTCTTCACGCCGGGGTCGCTGGCGCTGATCTGGCTGGTTTTGCCGCTGGGGGCCGCGTTCGGCGTCTGGGTTCTTGTGGCCCGCCGCGCCGCCGTCACCCACCGTGAGACGGACCGTCGCCGCGCCTTTCACCTGTGGCCCTATCTGATTGCGGGCGGGGTCAGCTTCGTGGGTGTTGCCGCGTCGGGCCTGCCGCCGGCACTTGGGCTTTTGCCGATCATCCCGGCCATGCCGCGCGCCGATCACGCCTTCGGTCTGTTCGCCGAGGCGGAGGAGTTTCTGAGCGACCCCCTGAACCGGCTGGAGCATCTGGCCGCGCGCCCGGTGATGGTGGTGCTGTTCCTGTTCGGGTTGACGCATGGCGGCATCGACCTTTCGGCCGCCGCCCCCACGACGGTGATCCTTCTGGGTGCCATGTGGCTGGGCAAACCGGCCGGCATGCTGGCGGCAGGATGGCTGGTTGCCCCGCGCCTTGGCCTGCGAAGCCCTGGCGGATTGCATCGCCGCGACCTGGTGCTGGTGGCAGGGATTGCCGGGATGGGATTTACCCTGCCGGTGCTTGCGGTCGAGGCAACCCTGCCCGGAGGTGCGATGCAGGAGGCTGCCCGCCTTGGACTTGCGATCAGCCTGTGTGCGGTGCCAATGGCCCTGGTGCTGCGCTACCGTCTGGGGTTGAAACAACGCCGGTCCTAGCAAGGTGATTGTATCTTCAATCGCTCTTCGGACATACTGCCGCCAGAATGACTGGATAATCGGGTCACTGATCGTTAACAAGAATGCCGTATCCGGGTAGGATCAAAACCGGAACATGGGGCGCAGACCAAAGGTCGTGCATGATCGAGTTCGAAAACGTCAGCAAGTCCTTCTGGACAGGCAAGAAGCGCAAGATAATTCTGGATCGCGCCTCGTTCCGGGTGGAGATCGGGAATTCGCTTGGTATTCTGGCCCCCAATGGTGCTGGCAAGACCACGATCATCAACATGATGGCGGGCCTTGAAAAACCCGATGAAGGCAAGGTCACCCGCACCAGCCGCATTTCCTTTCCGCTGGGCTTCATGGGCGGCGTGATGAGCAAACACTCGGGCACCGAAAACGCCCGTTACATCGCACGGCTGTATGGGCTGGACGCCGATTATGTCGAAAGCTTCTGTCGCTGGATGTGCGGGATCGAGGAATATTTCGATATGCCCGTCGGCACCTACAGCAGTGGCATGCGGTCGCGGTTCTCCTTCTCGCTGATGCTGGCGTTGGAATTTGACATCTATCTGATCGACGAAGGCATGCCGGCGACCACCGATGTGGAATTCAACCGCAAGGCGGGCACCATCCTGCGTGAGCGGCTGCAGAATGCCACCGTTGTCGTCGTGTCGCATCAGGCCAAGACACTTGAGAAATTCTGCCGCTCGGCCGCCGTTCTGCGCGATGGGCAGCTTTACATGTTCGAAACACTGGAAGAAGCGAAACGCCTTTATGACTATCAAGCTTAGCGCAAAACGCTTCCGCATCCGCCCGCTGGATCTTGCGGCCAGCCCGCCCGTGCCACCACGCAACCGACCGGCGGCCACTACCGGCAGCCTGTTTGATGCAGCAGAAGACGGCTTTGGCGATGAGAAGTTTGCCACTACCCGGTCGCCCGACATTCAGACCCCGGCCGAAGGGGCAGCCGCCACAGATATCGACACAATCCGCAAGGAAGGGTTGACCGGACGTCAGTTGCGCATGGCGCGCCGCGTCGCTCAGCGTCACAACCTGCCCGCCACATCGGATTTCGATGCAGTGCGCCTGCTGCGTGAAGCCGGGATCGACCCGTTTCAGCGCAATCACATGCTGGAACTGGTATCCGCTGACGGAGAGGCTGCGCGCATCCCCTCGCGCGAACTGACCGAGGTGCCGGGTGATACGGTGCGCCTGCCGCAGACGATCAAGCCCATTCAGGTGCCCTCGACCGAGGTGCGCGCCCAGCAAAGCCACATCAACGACATCGCGCGCATCCAGCTTGATATCGCCAGGCGCCGCCGTCGCCGCATGGTGCTTTTGGCCATCCGGCTTGCGTTTTTCGTGCTCTTGCCAACGCTGATCGCGGGATTTTACTACTTTGCCGTGGCAACGCCGCTTTATGCCACAAATTCCGCCTTTGTCGTGCAGCAGGCCGACAGTCCGGCGGCGGCAGGTCTGAATCTGTTGAAGGGCACCTCGCTTGGGTCGTCCCAGGACAGCATCGCGGTGCAGAACTATCTGCAATCGCGAGAGGCGATGAACCGGCTGGACAAGGATATAGGCTTTCGGTCGCATTTCAGCGCGCCCAATATTGATCCGGTGCAGCGGCTTGATCCGAACGGCTCCACAGAGGCGGCATACAAGGTTTACCAGCGCAACGTGAAAATCTCGTATGATCCGACCGAAGGGATCATCAAGATGGAGGTGATTGCCGCCGATCCGGCCACATCCGCCGCCTTCTCGCAGGCGCTTATCGGCTATGCCGAGGAACAGGTCGATCAGATGACCCTGCGTTTGCGCGGCGATCAGGAAGCGGGTGCCCAGGCCAGCTATGAACGTGCCGAAAAGCAGATGCTGGAGGCGCAGCAGCGCATCGTGGCCCTGCAGGAAAAGACCAAGGTCGTCTCGTCCGAGGTGGAACTGACCCTGATCACCGCCCAGATTGGCCAGCTTGACACGCAACTGACGACGGAACGGCTGTCGCTGGAGCAGATGAAATCGAATGCCAGCCCCAACCAGGCCCGGATGGCCCCGGTCGAACGCCGCATCGCCAGCCTTGAGAACGAGATTGCTAGTCTGCGCAATCGGATGACCGAAGCCAATGGTGACGGCCAGTCGCTGGCCCAGGTACAAAGCGAATTGCTGGTGGCACAGGCCGATGTGCAGACCCGACAACTGCTTCTGGCGCAAGCGCTGACAGCGCTGGAAACCTCGCGGGTGGAGGCCAGCCGTCAAGTGCGCTATCTTTCTGTGTCCACCCCGCCGACCCCCCCTGATGAGGCGACCTATCCCCGCGCATTCGAAAACACGATGGTTGCACTTCTGATCTTTGCGGGTATTTACCTGATGATCTCGATGACCGCCGCCATCCTGCGCGAACAGGTGTCGGCCTGATCCTTCAGGGGCGTGATGAAAGACGTATCCATCGGCGGCCTGACCGTCAGCAACGACCGGCCCTTGCTTGTGATCGCGGGCCCCTGCCAGCTTGAGAGTCTGGACCACGCCCAGATGATCGCGGGTGCCATGGCCGAGATTTGTGCTGCGGCTGGTGCGCAATACATCTTCAAGGCCAGCTACGACAAGGCCAACCGCACCTCGCTTTCGGGTCGCCGCGGCATGGGGATGGAGGCGGGTCTTGCCGCGCTGGCCGAGGTGCGGCGCATGGGCATGCCGGTGATCACCGATGTGCATGATTCCGGCCAGGCGCGCGAGGCGGCGCGGGTCGTTGACGTGATCCAGATTCCCGCGTTCCTGTGCCGCCAGACCGATCTGTTGCTGGCTGCAGGCGAAACCGGGGCGGCGGTGAACATCAAGAAGGGTCAGTTTCTGGCGCCGTGGGATATGGCGAATGTGGCGGCCAAAGTCGCCTCGACCGGGAATGGGCGCATTCTTCTGACCGAACGCGGGGCGAGTTTCGGCTACAACGCCCTGGTCGCCGACATGCGCAGCCTGCCGATCATGGCGCGCACCGGCTATCCGGTGATCATGGATGCCACCCATTCGGTGCAACAGCCGGGTGGCATGGGCAATTCGTCCGGTGGGCAGCGCGAGTTCGCCCCCGTGATGGCGCGCGCCGCCGTCAGCCTTGGCATTGCGGGCGTGTTCATCTAAACCCATGAAGACCCCGACAATTCCCCGTCGGATGGCCCCAACATCATCGCCTTGTCCGACATGGCGGCGCTGATTGACAGCCTGATGGCCTTTGACCGTCTGGCCAAGGCGAACCCGCTGCGCGTCTGAATTCAGGATATTGGTGCACCCGACTGGATTCGAACCAGTGACCTCTGCCTTCGGAGGGCAGCGCTCTATCCAGCTGAGCTACGGGTGCCGTGCCGCCTTCTAACCCAACGCTGCGCGGCCTGCAACTGCGCTGGCACGCCGTAATCAGGGAATGAAGAAGCAAAAGGCCAACCTGCGGCAAGACGCGAAGAATTTGACGATGGCCCGTGGCAACCAACTTTACGACCACTGGCGCTTTCTGCAAAGATCTGCGCCTTCACCGCGTCAGCCCACCGCTTCTGGCCATCGGCCCGCATCTCAAGCCCGTCGTCCCTGAAAAGCCCAACCTTGGTCGCCATCGCGAAACTCCCGCCCGATCCCGTTCAGGCGCAGAGTCGCAGGTGAACAGATCACGCTGACGGCAGGCCCCGGACGCATACATTGGTGGCGCTCAGCCTGCGGGCCTATTTCGGGCCGGTTCTGCCGCTGATCCAATTGCGCGCGTCCGGCCCGGCAGCGTTCGCGGTCCGTGACGACAATTGCCTGTGCCGAGGCTAGCTTAACAGATCGTGGCAAAGCTCCAGACCTGAAATAAGCTGATCTGCCTCTGCCACGGTGTTGTAAACGCCGAACGACGCCCGGCAGGTGGCCCCCAGCCCCAGATGCTCCATCAGAGGCATGGCGCAATGCGTGCCGGCCCGCACGGCGATGCCGCGTTTGTCCAGAATGGTGGAAATATCGTGGGCATGGCCCGCACCATCCAGCGTAAAGCTGAAGATGGCGCCTTTGTCCGCCGAATGGCCCTGCACCTGCACCCAGTTCAATCCGGCCAGACGCTGGCGCGTGTAATCGCGCAAATGGCGCTCATGGGTGGCGATGTTATCCATGCCCAGTCCCATCATGTATTCCAGCGCCACCCCCATGCCGATCTGCTGCACGATACCGGGGGTGCCTGCCTCAAACTTCATCGGCGGGTCGTTGTAGGTGACGGTATCGCGCGTCACTTCGCGGATCATGTCGCCGCCACCCAAGAAGGGGCGCATCTCGGCCATTCGTTCAGACCGGATGAAGATCGCGCCGGAACCGCTTGGCCCATATAGTTTATGTCCGGTGATCGCATAAAAGTCGCAACCCATCGCCGCCACATCAACCGGCATGTGAACCGCCGCCTGAGAGCCATCGACCAGAACCGGAACACCCTTGGCCCGCGCCCCCGCACAGATCGCAGCCACATCAACCACCGTGCCCAGCACGTTCGACATCTGAGTTACGGCCACCAGTTTCGTGCGCGGCCCGATCGCATCAAGCACCGCCTGCGGATCAAGATCGCCGTTCGCGTCGACATTCACCCATTTCAGCACCACCCCCTGCCGGTCGCGCAGAAAATGCCAGGGCACGATATTGGCGTGATGCTCCATGATCGACAGCACGATCTCGTCACCCGCCCGAAAACGCGGCGCGGCCCAGGCGTAGGACACAAGGTTGATCGCCTCGGTCGTGCCGGTGGTAAAGACGATCTCATCTTCGGACGGCGCGTTCAGAAAACGCGCAACGATGCCGCGCACGGCTTCGTAATTTTCCGTGGCTATCGTGGAAAGTGTATGCAAGCCTCTGTGAACATTCGCATATTCATCAGAGTAGGCGCGCGTCATGGCATCAATCACGACCTGCGGCTTTTGCGCCGACGCGCCATTGTCCAGATAGACCAGAGGCCGTCCGTTCACCTGCCGCGACAGGATGGGGAAATCGGCACGGAGTCTCTCAACATCAAGCATCTCTCATCCTCCTGCCGGAATGGCGCCAGACGATTGCATCAGCATCAGAAATCCCAGACCCAGCGCCATGATGATCGCCAAAGTGGCAAAGAACACCAAAGCCCGAGACCGGAACCCGTGCAGAACGGACGCAAACTGCACGACGATCCAGAAAAACAACGCCGCGCCAACAAGGCTGACGATCCCCTCCAGAATGGGCGCCACGGCAACGATCAAAAGCTGCGCCGCCTCGACACACAAAAGCGCCACCTGCAGCCAGCTGCACAACACCAGCGCTTCGGGGAAACGCCCGGTTCCCCCGGCAAGCCGACCAACCCCCAGCATGATGCCCGCCATCGCGACAATCGCCACCACTTGCGCAATTGCGGTGCTGATCGGGTTCAGCGAAACGGTCGCGAACAATTCCCTGAATACAGGATCCTGCAAAGGAAAGGTCAGGTGAAAGATGAGCGCAGAAAGAACCGCGCAAAGCACACAGATCATCCAGCGTTGTGCCAATCTAAGATCAAGTCCGACCACCCGGCGCGCGGCTTCGGCCGGGCGCAGGATCGTCACTCCAAACAAGGATCCAATATCGCGAAAGCCTAGCTCCATCCGCGTTCCGCCTCTGTCAGCATGAAAATCCACAGGTAAAGAAACGCCGACAGAACCAGGACGCCCAGCACCTGCGTCTGCAGCCCCTGGCCGATAAAGCCCGCCGTCAGCCCCAGCAGCAATAGCAGCGGGCTGACCGCAAGAAAGGCAAAGAAAAGCGCCAGCCGCGCGCCGTACCAACTGCCCTGCCCGCCGATCATGCGCAGCACAAGATGGCTCAGCGCCGCAACCAGATAGAACACCGGCACCGCCGCCAGAAGCCCAAGTGCCGCCCCCAGCAAAAGCGGCGGCAGTGGCGCGTTCGATGCCAGATATGACGCGCGTGACAGAACCGGCCATTGCGCAATGAATGCCACTATCAGCCCGACCAGCAGCAGTGTCGCCGCAAATGCCTCGGACTGGCCCTGCGCCAGAAAACGGCGCAACACCACGCGCGGCGCGCGGTAGCTTTGCACGATATCGTCGGTCACCGGCATCGCCTATGTTCCGTGCCGCGCAAGCCAGCCTTCCAGCCGGCCATGAACATCTTCGGCCAGCGCCGGGTTATCGATCTCACCCAAAGCCTCGGCCAGAAAGGCCAGCACCAGCAGCGATTGCGCGGCCTTCATCGGCACCCCGCGCGAGCGCAGGTAGAACAGCGCCGTCTCGTCAATCGCGCCCGAGGTCGACCCGTGCGAGCATTTCACGTCATCGGCGTATATCTCAAGTTCGGGCTTGGCCAGAAACTGGCTGTCGCCATCCAGCAAAAGCGCCTGACTGATCTGATAGCCGTCGGTCTTCTGCGCGCCCTGATTTACCAGAATCTTGCCCTGAAACACGCCAACCGCGCCATTTTTCAGGACCTTCTTGAACACCTGACGGCTTTCGCAGCGCTCACCCTGATGGGTGATGAACACGGTATCATCGTGGTGGAACGCTCCGTCACCCACGGCCGCGCCCGCCACATGGGCCACCGCGTCATGTCCTGAAAGCTCGACCACCGCTTCGTTGCGGGTCAACTGGCCATTCGCCGTCAGCGTGAAGGATTTGAACAGTGCATTGTCCGCCACCCGCGCAAACACATGCGTCACGGCGCGGCGTTGATGATCGCGACCCTGCGTGCGGATGTGGTGGAACCGGCCACCGCTGCCCACGTCAACCTCTGTCACGGTATTGAACCGCGCAGCCCCGGACCCGCTTTCCAGAAGGGTCAGTTCGGCCCCCGCCTCGATCTTGATGCAATGGTGCAGGATCACATCGGAAATGCTTGATAGATTGTGATATTCCAGACTTACCGACCGAGCGATGTTTTGCGAAACACGGATCAGAACCCCTTCGGTCGCAAAGGCGGAATTGAGTGTGGCAAGCGGGCGGGCGACCGGAGATTGCCCGCGCGCCTCCAGCACGGCATAAAGCCCCTGCGCCCAGTGGATGTCGGCTGGCACCGATTGCGACAGCATCGAGATTTCAAGGCCCGATCCCGCCAGATCGTCAGATCGTGCCACGTCAAACACACCATCGACAAACACCAGACGCAGCGCGTCGATCCCATCGAAGGCTGGCTTTTCGTCGCCCGCATCCAATGC
>JBGSRQ010000272.1:0-1873 GCA_041737515.1 Rhodobacterales bacterium
TCGAACATGATGATACAAGAACTTGGAAGGTGAATGCCGAAGGCCGCAATACGATCATGATGAAATTTCGTGCCCGGAACGGATTCGGCGGCGTCGTTCGGGGCCGGTCGGCGGGTAGTTTTGACAACGCCACATGCAATGATGTCCGGGTGGATTTCGTCGAATAGACGATTTTACCGTGTAAGTTCGAGATCAGCTCGGACCGGTCTTGCCGCAGGTTTTATGCAACTAATTCAGTGTCCTAGCCGAACTTACACGGCAAAAACCGAACTTACACGTTGCCGTGTAGGTTCGGCCTCTTTTACCATTCGGTCAAAAATGGCCTTTTCGCCTGTTTTTATTGGGTTTAAAGGCCCGTTCAACGCTGGTTTCAATGGGGTGCCGGTTTGACCGGAAAGCCCGTTTCTGCCTGTTTTGGCGCTTTCAGTGCAACTTTCCTTCCGCCCCGAAAGATTCCCGCCAACACGCCGAAATCCCCTTATTTCACTGCCCCATCCGCCCACTTCCCGCCTCAGTCTGGCTCTTCCGGCTTCACTGCAGGTTACGGTGTCACAGCACAGTGGCTGTGGCGTGACAGCCAATGTTGCACTCTGTGACAGCGAAAGTTGCAGCAGAGCACTTTTTGCCAAAGCGGCACCTTCGGAGCGTGTAACGCCCTGATGAAGGGGACGGCAACACGCGTTCAAAACCCGGCTCGGTCGCGTTGAGGATCGACGGGAAAATTACTGATCAGCAGCTCTGCTCGGGTCGGGTATCGGTCCGCTGAACTGCCAATCGTATAGCTCGTCGTTACCTCGGTAATGCTGAACCCGGCGAAGCTCGCCCTGATCTCGGGCACGTCGTTGATGCTCATCACGAAGCGCCCCTTCAGGCCTGTCAGCACCGCCGCCATGCGGTCGAAATCCGCCCGTGCGAACATCGCCTTGCCATAGTCACTCTCGCACCCGAAATAAGGCGGATCGAGATAGAAGAGAGTGCCCTTGCCGTCATAGCGCGGGATCAGCTCTGCCCAGTCCAGACACTCGATCACAACACCCGCCAGACGGCTGTGTAGGTCTTCCAGCATCGGCTCCAGCGTCGACAGGTTGAACCGCCCCGGCCGGTCGCGCGACACCCCGAAATTGCGCCCTGATACCTTGCCGCCAAAGGCCGTGCGCTGCAGGTAAAGGAAGCGCGCAGCGCGTTCCAGATCGGTCAGCGTGTCGGGGCGGGTGTCGACGAGGCGGTTGAATTCCGCCCGCGTGGTCAGCAGGAATCGCAGCACTTCCAGGAACTGCGGACAATGGCGCTGCAGGATGCGAAAGAGGTTCGCGATATCCCGGCCGAGATCGTTGATCACCTCAAGCTTCGGGCGCTGGGCCCGGCGCAGGAAAATCCCGCCCATGCCCACGAACGGCTCGCAGTATGTGCTGCTGGGCGTGGCGTCGATGATCGCGGTGATCCGCCGCGCGAGATTGCGTTTTCCGCCCAGCCATGGGGCGACGGGCAGGACAGGGTTCACGGGGGTTAACGGGGTGTTCATTCGAATCGTGCCTCAATGGGGGCGCGCAGGGCGGCCTTGAAGCGTCTAGCGGGTCGGCGGGGATCGTGTTGCTTTCCCCGAGTCGGCGGGTGGTGAGACACCCGTTGGCCCCTGCGTCAGTGCGTCATTCGGGCCGATCGAAACGCAAGTGGGGCGGGCGGCATCTGGGCGGCGGTCTGGCGCAGCCGGGCATGGTAGTCCATCCCGGCCAGTGCCGCGCGCTTTGCCACGATCTCGGCCCGCATCAGATCATGGGTCAGAACCTGCAACTGCCCGCGCAGCTCGCCGATGCGGGCGGCGGGCAGGCCAGCCGGATCGGCGAGCTTTCCGGCGATCACATCGCGGCGGGCG
>JBGSRQ010000276.1:0-4378 GCA_041737515.1 Rhodobacterales bacterium
AAAGCCCAGGACGATGATGAAGATGACGACGATGACGCATCCGATGAAGAAAACTTCTTCAGTGACACCAAAGGCTTCACCGAATTTGCCGATCGACTGGGTGCGGTAGGGCTGGCCGATCTGCTGGAAGCCGCTGCCGCCTATACCTCTACAGTCGAAGGCCGCCCGCACTTTTCGCGACCGCAGCTTTTGCGTCAGGTCGGCAGCTTTGACGCGGCCCCCTTGCACAGCCGCGAAGACAGCCTGCGCGTCTTTGGTGTCTTGCTGCGTGACGGAAAGATTGAAAAGGTCAAACGCGGGCAGTATGCCTTGACCGACGCGTCGCGCTATCTGGACGAGGCGCGCAAACTGGTCGGATAGTTTTCTGACAGGATCATTCCCCGCCAAGTGGCCCTGAGCCAGCGGGAAAAGGGACACGTGGTCTGATGGCTGCCACCGTCCCACGGGCGTCAGGCGAAGGGGGAAACTCCTTCGCCTGATTGCGTTTCGGATCAGCAGTGGCTTTTGATCACAGCACCGCAACTGTAATGCCAGGGCGGGTTGCAAGGCTGCTGCAATCCGGGGACGGTATCCGGCGGCGACAGCACCCTCGCTGGCCCAGGAGGCGATGATGTGCCGTTCTCGGGCAGCGACCGCGACCGGCGATCTGGTGGCACTGAAAACGACGATCATCGCAGCGGCACAGGTGTTACACTCTTGGACCGGGGCGATTCCAAACCGGTGCGCCGGGCGTGATCGTTTTGTGTCCGGCAGGGTGATCGAAAGCCCCATCACGGCCGGCCTGATCGGCACAATCGCCGATTTCACGCATGGACAAGAATTGATCGACCTGCGCGGCCAGTTTTGGACTTTGGCAAACCCGACGGGTCAGCCGAGTTTCGCGCGATCGCATTGCAGCTTGCGGGCCTGCAAGATTTCGCCGGAAGGCAAGAACAACTTCGCTTTGCCGATGGTCAGCTTCTGGGCAAGATCGACGGCGACAAGATCGCCGGTATCGCGATCAACCTGACCGGCATCGCTCGTATCACCCGCGATGATCTGATCCTTCAAGTGCTCTAACGGTCGTCCTTGGCGTCCGGGTCGGGCTGGCCGATACCGCGAAAGACAAAGCGGAACGGCATGATCCACACAAAACCAAGACCCAGGAACATCGCCAGTTGCGCCAGCGCGTTGCTGGCCCCGATCAGGTCAACCACATTCACCGCCACCACGATGTAGACCGGCAAAACGATCAGCAGGATGATCAGCGACCATCTGCGCCGCGCCTTGTAGCTGAGTGCCATGTCGCCCCCTTCAATCCACGAACGGGTCGGTTACAAGAATCGTATCCTCCCGCTCGGGTGAGGTGGAAAGTAGGGCAACAGGACATTCGATCAACTCTTCGATGCGGCGCACATATTTGATCGCCGCCCCCGGAAGGTCCGCCCAGCGCCGCGCACCGGCGGTGGTTTCCGACCAACCCTCCATCTCCTCATAGATCGGCGTGCAGCGGGCCTGCGCATCGGCAGCGGTGGGCAGATAATCCAGCCGAACCCCGTCCAGATCATATCCGACACAGATTTTCAGCGTCTTGAACCCGTCCAGCACATCCAGTTTGGTCAGCGCAATGCCGGTAACGCCGCTGGTCGCACAGGTCTGGCGCACCAGCACCGCGTCAAACCACCCGCACCGCCGCTTGCGCCCGGTCACGGTGCCGAATTCATGCCCGCGCTCGCCCAGACGCTCACCATCGGCATCCTTCAGTTCGGCCGGGAACGGGCCCTCGCCAACACGGGTGGTGTAGGCTTTGACGATGCCCAGCACAAAACCGATGGCATTCGGCCCCAGCCCGGTGCCGGTGGCGGCCTGCCCGGCAATCACGTTGGAGCTGGTGACAAACGGATAGGTCCCGAAATCAATATCCAGCAACGCCCCCTGCGCACCCTCGAACAAGATGCGCTTTCCGGCCTTGCGGGCGTCGTTCAATACCTTCCAGACGGGTTTGGCATAGGGCAGCACCTGCGGCGCAATATCATGCAACGCGGCCAGCAAGGCAGCGCGATCAACCGGTTCAATCCCCAAACCGCGGCGCAGCGCGTCATGGTGCCCCATCAGACGGTCCACCCGCGTCTCAAGCGTGGCCTCATCGGCCAGATCGGCCACCCGGATCGCGCGACGCCCGACCTTGTCTTCATACGCTGGCCCGATCCCGCGGCCCGTGGTGCCGATCTTGGCCACGGAATTCTGCCCCTCGCGCGCCCGGTCCAATTCGCCATGCAGCGGCAGGATCAGCGGCGCGTTTTCCGCGATCATCAGGTTGTCGGGGCTGATCTCGACGCCCTGCCCGCGCAGCTTTTCAATCTCAGTCACCAGATGCCAGGGGTCCAGCACCACGCCATTTCCGATGACGCTCAGCTTGCCACCCCGCACGATGCCCGAGGGCAAAAGCGAAAGCTTGTAAACCTTGCCATCCACCACCAGCGTGTGGCCCGCATTATGCCCGCCCTGAAACCGCGCGATCACATCGGCGCGTTCCGAGAGCCAGTCGACAATCTTGCCCTTCCCCTCATCGCCCCATTGGGCGCCGACAACAACGACATTGGCCATCAGAGTTCATCTTTCGCGCTAGGGGAAACCGTGGGTTCTATAAAGAAGGCGGGCGGCGGTTGAAACCGGAAAATCGTCCGCCCTGCGGTTGGCTCGGGTCAGCAGGGCCGTCAGACATCGGTCCAGGGCCCGGACAAGCCATCAGCCACAGATAAAGGCCGTGGAACGGCAGCAATCAAGAAGGCCAGGATGAGGGACAGGGCCATCGACAGCTAGGCGTCATGGCGATGGGCAGATCGGCAGGCGGGTCTGCGGCCATGGCCACCCCGGCGCGGGGCAATTGGGCTTGAAGGCCGCCCATCGCCTGCACCAGATCGGACCGGATCTTTGCGGTCTGGCAATGCGTCAGGACGGGGTGAAATCCACAGGCTTCCAGAACGGCAAAGGCAGCGGTGCAATCGGACACAGCTTGCACAAGGGCTACGGCAACCAACGTTCCAACCGTTGCACATTGCCCGACCGGACAGCTCCCGCCCCTTGCACCCTTGGCAAGTGCATGCCAGCCGGGGTAGCTTTCAAAGACAACTGCCGCAACGCAAGGCGCAACGTTCATGGGAATCCTTCTGCGCTGGCTGGGCGCGTTCGTGCTTCTGACCGCCACCTACAACCCGACGCAGTGGAACTTCGCACACTGGTCACAGGCGAATTACGCGACACAACTGCCTCTGACGCTGTTCCTCGGGCTGATCCTCGGCGTCGGCTACATGATCTATATCGGCGCCACCCTGCGCTCGATCGGGGCGTTCGGCGTGGTGCTGATCGCGGCCATCTTCGGCTCGGCCCTCTGGGTGCTGGCCGACTGGGGCGTTCTGCACCTTGGCAATCAAGGCCTCAGCGTCTGGCTGGCGCTGATCGCCTTGTCGCTGATCCTTGGCATCGGGCTGTCATGGAGCATCATCCGCCAGCGCCTGTCGGGACAGGCGAGTGTTGACGAGATCGAGAGTTGAGCATGCTTCTCTACATCACCCTTGGCACCAACGACCCCGCCCGCGCCCGGCAGTTCTACGATCCTGTCATGGCAACGCTCGGGCTGATCCCGCGTGATGCCGATGAAGATGGCGCAGGCTACGGTGCTGCAGATGATACGCACACACGGGTCTGGATCGAACGCCCCTTCGACAACAAGCGCGCGTCGCACGGAAATGGCTCCATGATCGCGCTCAGGGCCGCGGACCGGGCCTGCGTCCGCGCGTTCCATGCTGCAGCCCTTGCACACGGCGGCACCGACGAAGGCGCGCCCGGCCTGCGCCGCTATGGCCCGCAGTTCTACGCCTGTTACGTCCGCGACCCCGATGGCAACAAACTCTCGGCTGTCTGCGAGGACCCGGAATAAGCCTGGCGCGTCAGACTTCATCTTTGCGAAAATATTCATCTTGCTCCCCTTGTGCCCGAACCGCACCCCGGCCCCCGCGCCGAAGGGGTTGCAGCCCTGCGCGCATCCGCCTAGATAGGCGCGTCAGCAGCCGAAAGCGCCCATGGAAAACGTCGTTCTTACCATCCACCTGATCCTTGCCCTTCTTCTGATCGGGGTCGTGCTTTTGCAACGCTCCGAAGGCGGTGGCCTTGGTATGGGCAGCGGCGGTGGCGGTGCGATGTCGGGGCGCGGGGTCGCAACGGCAATGACCAAGCTGACCTGGATCTTTGCAGCCGGCTTCATCATCACATCCATCACGCTGACCATTCTTGCCGCGCAAAAGGCTGGCAACGCCTCGGTCGTGGATCAGTTCGGCGGCACCCCTGCAGCACAACCCGTGTCCCCTGCGGACCCGCTGGGCACCGATCTGCTGCCGCC
>JBGSRQ010000282.1:0-2038 GCA_041737515.1 Rhodobacterales bacterium
AGGGCATCAACCTGCATCGCGGCACCTGGCACGGGGTGCTGACACCGCTGCACGCGCCGGGCCTTTTCGCCGTGGTTGACCGGATCGGCGCGGGCGACAACCTGCAGGAACATGATCTGCGCGAACCTTACACGATTTTACGGGCGGGCACCCGGCACCGCCCCTGACCATGCTGCGCTCCGGGGGATCACAGCGTGGCGCGACCAATATCCCCTAGGGGACTTCAAGGGAAAAGGAACCAAAGCAATGTCGGACCAAATCCACCCTGTCGACGTGGTGCTGCCTGCGCCAAAGCTGTTCACGCTGGGCATTCAGCATGTGCTGGTCATGTATGCCGGCGCTATCGCGGTGCCCCTGATCGTCGGGCGCGCGCTGAAACTTTCGCCCGAGGATGTGGCGTTCCTGATCTCGGCTGATCTGTTCGCCTGCGGCATCGCCACGCTTGTTCAAAGCCTTGGCATGACCCAATGGTTCGGCATCCGGCTGCCCGTCATGATGGGGGTCACCTTTGCGTCCGTCGGCCCGATGGTTGCCATCGCGGGCACCACTCCGGGGCCGGAAGGCGCGCGGCTGATCTTTGGCGCGATCATTGCGGCGGGGATATTCGGCATGATCGTGGCCCCCTTGGTCAGCCGGATGCTGCGGTTCTTTCCGCCCGTTGTGACCGGCACGATCATCCTTGTGATCGGCGTGTCGCTGATGCGGATCGGGATCAACTGGATCTTCGGCAACCCCTTCGGCCCCACCGCACCCCAGATCGTGACCCCCGCCCATGCCGACTGGCTGGCCGCCGTGCCCGAGGGGCTGGCGCTCGCCGCCAAAACCAATAACCCGGCCTATGCGCCGTTGGGCAGTGTTGGCATCTCGGCGCTGGTGCTGGTGGCGATCTTGCTGATCGCCCGCTACGGACGCGGATTTGTCGCCAACATTTCGGTGCTTCTGGGCATCGTCTTTGGCGGCATCGTTGCCACAGCGCTGGGCCAGATGGCGTTTACAAAGGTGGGCGAGGCGGCATGGTTCGCGCTGATCAAGCCCTTCCACTTCGGCTTGCCGATCTTTGACCCCGCCCTGATCATCACGATGTGCCTTGTGATGATCGTCGTGATGATCGAATCGACCGGCATGTTTCTGGCTTTGGGTGACATGACGGGCCGCAAGGTCGATCAACCCGCCTTGTCGGCAGGCCTGCGCACCGATGGTCTGGGCACTCTGATCGGCGGCGTGTTCAACACCTTCCCCTACACGTCGTTCAGCCAGAATGTGGGCCTTGTCGGCGTCACCGGCATAAAGTCGCGCTTTGTCTGTGTGGCCGGCGGGTTGATTCTGATCGTGCTGGGGCTGATGCCAAAGATGGCAGCACTGGTGGAAAGCCTGCCGGTATCGGTGCTGGGCGGCGCGGGTCTGGTGATGTTCGGGATGGTGGCGGCAACCGGCATCCGCATCCTGTCGAACGTCAATTTCAACGCCAACCGCAACAATCTGTTCGTCGTGGCCGTGTCGCTTGGCTTCGGAATGATCCCGTTGATCGCGCCGAATTTCAAGCAATGGATGCCGCATGAGATTCACCCGCTGATCGACAGCGGTATTCTTCTGGCCACGATTTCGGCAGTGACGCTGAACGCGTTCTTCAACGGAGCAAATGCCAGGGCCGACGACCTGAAGGCCGTTGGCTCGATGGCCGATCACTGAACCCGGTTGACTGCAACGCCGGATTGACAGCTTCATGGGGCACAGAAAATGACCCGCCCCATGACCCCTCCCGGCCTGACCGCCCCACAGATCAACGGCACCGCCCGTCCCGGCCTTTGCACCGATTGCGGCGTGTCGCGCATGGGCGATGGCAAGGCCTGCGGGCGGGCGTGCCAGTTCATCGCGCCCGACTATCCGCGTCTGGAAAGCACCTTCCACGGCCGCGCGGCAGACCCTGCACTGGGTGATGAGGCGTTCTTTGGCGTCACAACGTCCATGCAGCGCGCCCGCCTCACACCCGCCGCGTCTGGCGCACAATGGACCGGCATCACCACCGCTCTTGCCGCGC
>JBGSRQ010000351.1:0-21114 GCA_041737515.1 Rhodobacterales bacterium
GGGGCAGCGGCAGCGGCGGGGGCAGCGATAGCCCTGGCCACATCTTCCTTCATCACGCGGCCATCGCGACCCGAACCTTGCACCGCATCTCGGCTGATGCCGGCTTCGGCCATTGCCTTTTTGGCCGACGGAGCGTCTTCAACATCGGCTTTCGCCGGGGGCGTTGGGGCTGATTGTGCCTTGGCCTTCGCAGGTTCGTCCTTGGCGGGCGCGTCTTTCGTGGCCGCTGCCCCTTCGCTGATGACCGCAAGCTTCGCGTTGGCGGCCACAGTTGTGCCTTCGGCGGCCAGAATCTCGGCCAGAACACCCGCCACGGGGCTGGGCACTTCGACCGACACCTTGTCGGTTTCCAGTTCGCACAGCATCTCATCCACCGCGACGCTATCGCCCGGTTTCTTGAACCAGGTCGACACCGTCGCCTCGGACACGCTTTCACCCAGTGCGGGAACCATCACATCGGTCATTTTACCCTCATTTGCGGCCTCGGGGGCGCTTTCGGTTTTGGTGGGTTGGGGTTTGGTGGCGGGGGCGGCAACCCCCTCACCGATCTGGGCCAGCAGGGCCGAGACGCCGACCGTCACGCCTTCGGCCGCGACAATTTCGGTCAGGGTGCCGGCCACGGGGCTTGGCACCTCGACTGTCACCTTGTCGGTTTCCAGTTCGCACAGCATTTCATCAACGGCCACGGGATCGCCGACCTTCTTGAACCAGGTGGCCACCGTCGCTTCGGTCACACTTTCGCCCAGCGTGGGCACACGAACTTCAGTCGCCATCAGGCGTGCCCCCCACGATCAGCGCTTCGTTTACCAGCGCCTCCTGTTCCGCCTTGTGCCGCGAGGCCAGACCGGTTGCGGGTGAGGCACTGGCCGCCCGGCCCACATAAACCGGGCGAACGTGTTTGGATTTGATCCGCGTCAGCACCCATTCCAGATTGGGCTCGACAAAGGTCCAAGCCCCCTGATTTTTCGGCTCTTCCTGACACCAAACGATCTCTGCGCCCTTGAACCGCTCCAGTTCCTTGACCAGCGACAGCGCGGGGAAAGGATAAAACTGCTCCAGCCGCAACAGATAGATGTCGTTCGCACCGCGCTTGTCGCGTTCGGCCAGAAGGTCGTAATAGACCTTGCCCGAACAGATCACGACGCGCTTGATCCTGGCATCCGGCTTCAGTTTCAAATCGGAATGGCCCTTTTGCGCGTCATCCCACAGCACCCGGTGAAACGCCGATCCGGTGGTATAGTCGGCGGCGTCTGATACGCACATCGGGTGGCGCAGCAACGATTTCGGCGTCATCAGGATCAGTGGTTTGCGGAATGTGCGGTGAAGCTGGCGGCGCAGGATGTGGAAATAGTTGGCAGGAGTCGAGCAATTCGCAACGATCCAGTTGTCATTCGCCGACATTTGCAGAAACCGCTCCAGCCGGGCCGAGGAATGTTCCGGCCCCTGCCCTTCATACCCGTGCGGCAACAGGCAGACGAGACCCGACATCCGCAGCCATTTGCTTTCACCCGAATTGATGAACTGGTCGAACATGATCTGCGCACCGTTGGCGAAATCGCCAAACTGCGCTTCCCACATCACCAAAGCGTTGGGCTCTGACAGGCTGTATCCGTATTCAAAGCCCAGAACGGCATATTCCGACAGCATGGAGTCGATGACCTCATACCGGGCCTGACCCTTGCGGATGTTGTTCAGAGGATAATAGCGTTCCTCGGTTGTCTGATCAACCAATGCGGAATGGCGTTGGCTGAAGGTGCCGCGCCCGCAATCCTGCCCCGAAAGGCGTACCGGATAGCCTTCTGTGGCAAGACTGCCAAAGGCCAAAGCCTCAGACGTGGCCCAGTCAAAGCCTTGGCCCGTTTCGAACATCTTGGATTTGGATTCCAGAAGACGCGCGACGGTCTTGTGCAGATCAAAGCCTTCAGGCGGCGTGGACAGCGCGCGGCCGACCTCGGCCATTGTTTCTGGTTTGATCGCCGTTTCGCCGGCCTGATATTCTTCCTTGTCCTTCTTCATGCCGGACCAGCGGCCATCCAGCCAGTCGGCCTTGTTGGGTTTGTAGTCCTTGCCCGCTTCGAACTCCTCATTCAGGCGGGCCTGAAAGGCAGCCTTCATATCCTCGATCTCGCCCTCGGGGATCAGCCCGTCGCGCACCAGACGTTCGGTGTAAAGCTGCAGGGTGGTCTTCTGCTTCTTGATCCGCGTGTACATTGCGGGGTTGGTGAACATCGGCTCGTCGCCTTCGTTATGGCCAAAGCGGCGATAACAGATGATGTCAAGCACGACATCCTTGTGAAATGTCTGACGGTATTCGGTGGCAACCTTGGCCGCATGCACCACCGCTTCGGGGTCGTCGCCGTTCACATGGAAAATCGGCGCTTCCACCATCAGCGCGATATCGGTCGGATAGGGGCTGGAGCGGCTGAACGACGGGGCTGTGGTAAAGCCGATCTGGTTGTTCACGATGATATGGATGGTGCCGCCGGTGCGGTGCCCGACAAGGCCCGACAGGCCAAAGCATTCCGCCACAACGCCTTGGCCCGCAAAGGCCGCATCACCGTGCAGCAGGATCGGCAGAACCTGACTGCGGTCCTTGTCGCCCAGTTGTTCCTGCTTGGCGCGCACCTTGCCCAGAACGACCGGATTGACGGCTTCAAGGTGACTGGGGTTCGCGGTCAGGCTCAGGTGAACCGTGTTGCCGTCAAACGTGCGGTCGCTTGACGCGCCAAGATGGTATTTCACATCGCCCGATCAGTCCACGTCTTCGGGCTTGTAACTGCCGCCCTGAAACTCGTTGAAGATCGCGCGGTAGGGTTTCTGCATCACGTTTGCCAGCACCGACAACCGGCCCCGGTGCGGCATGCCGATGACGATTTCGCGCACGCCCATGCTGCCGCCGCGCTTGATGATCTGTTCCATCGCAGGGATCAGGCTTTCGCCGCCATCCAGACCGAACCGCTTGGTGCCCATGTATTTGACGTGAAGGAACTTTTCCTAGCCCTCCGCCTCGACCAGCTTGTTCAGAATGGCCTTGCGGCCTTCACGGGTGAAGGCGATCTCCTTGCCATACCCCTCAATCCGCTCTTTCAACCACGAGGCTTGCTCGGGGTTCGAGATGTGCATGTATTGCAGCGCAAAGGTGCCGCAATAGGTGCGCTTCACGATCTCCAGTATCTGCCGCATTGAGGCGTGCTGCAGGCCCAGGACATTGTCGATGAAAATCGGGCGGTCCATGTCGGCTTCGGTGAAGCCGTAGGATTTGGGGTCCAGCTCGGGCTGGTTTTGCACATCGCGCAGACCCAGCGGGTCAAGATCTGCGGCCAGATGCCCCCGGATGCGGTAGGCCCGGATGATCATGATCGCGCGGATACTATCCAGCACCGCCCGCTCGATCTGTTCGGCGCTGACGGAAACGCCCTGCTCTGCGGCTTTGGCCGCGATCTTCTGGCCGGCGGCCCTTGTATCCTTGGCGGCAGGCGGCGTGGCCCATTCGCCCGTCAATGCCGCCGTCAGATCATCGGCGGGCTGCGGCGGCCAATCGGTGCGCGCCCAGCTTGGCCCGCTCGCCGCTTGGGTCGCATCACTGGCACTGTCGCCCATCGCCCTGAAATACGCAGCCCACCCTGCATCGACGGACGCGGGATCGGCAGCATGGTTCGCAGCCAACCGGTCGATGTAGTCGGCGTTGGCTCCGTCAAGGAAACCTTCGGCATGGAACTGGGCGTTGGGGGTTTGGTCGGTCATTGGGGGACCTCATCTGGGTTGGAACTGTAGGGGGTTGGGGCGGATCTCAAGGCTTGCAGGTCACAAACAATATTCTGACATCCGGCAGTTTTTCACGGTGTACTGGATCTTTCACCTTCGACGGTGGTACGCGTTCCCGGGTCAGTCCGCAGATAAACGCAGGTGCCGCTCTCACCTTTTCAGCGTCCGCATTCCTCGGCGTTAAAAATGCTGCGGTCAGTCCTGCAATGCGAGTGACGCTCAGCACGGCCTCATCGTTGATCCCGGTCAGGAGTGTTCCATTTACCTGCTGCACCATGCTTTTGTTTGAATTTGTGGGTGCGCCGCAAACAGAAAGAAGGAAAGACGGGTCTGGCAAATCGACCAGAGAGCGCTTGATGCAATTCAGATATCTCAACATCGTAAAACTTCCCGAATGAGTCTTGCGCCGCAGAAGCATTGCAGCCTGTCAGCCCTTGATCGCTTTCATCACCGCTTCACCCAGACCCGCCGGGCTGTCGGCAACCACGATACCTGCGGCTTTCATCGCCTCGATCTTGCTTTCCGCGTCGCCCTTGCCGCCGGACACGATGGCACCTGCGTGCCCCATGCGGCGGCCCGGAGGGGCGGTGCGGCCTGCGATGAAACCGGCGGTGGGTTTCCAGCGGCCCTTCTTGCGCTCATCGGCGAGGAATTGCGCGGCTTCCTCCTCGGCCGATCCGCCGATCTCGCCGATCATGATCATTGAATGGGTTTCGGGGTCGGCCAGAAACATCTCCAGCACATCAATATGCTCGGTGCCCTTGATCGGGTCGCCGCCGATGCCGACGGCGGACGACTGGCCCAGCCCAAGGTCCGAGGTCTGCTTGACCGCCTCATAGGTCAGCGTGCCCGACCGGCTGACCACGCCGACTGATCCGCGTTTGTGGATATGCCCGGGCATGATGCCGATCTTGCATTCGCCGGGCGTGATGACACCGGGGCAATTCGGCCCGATCAGACGCGAGCCCGACCCTTCCAGCGCCCGCTTCACGCGCATCATGTCAAGCACCGGAATGCCTTCGGTGATGCACACGATCAATTCCATCCCAGCATCAATCGCCTCAAGAATACTGTCGGCGGCAAAGGGCGGCGGCACATAAATGACGCTGGCATTGGCGTTGGTGACCGCGCGCGCCTCATGCACCGAGTTGAAGACGGGCAGATCCAGATGCTTGCTGCCCCCTTTGCCCGGCGTGACACCACCGACCATCTTGGTGCCGTAGGCAATGGCCTGTTCGGAATGGAACGTCCCCTGACTGCCGGTAAAGCCCTGACAGATGACGCGGGTGTTGGTGTTGACAAGAACGGACATGGGATCGGGCCTTTTGTAAGGGATCAGCTTTTGCTGGAAGATTTCGTTGAAAACGCCGTTTGCCAAACAGCATGGGGCGATGACTTGACTTTCGGACGGCAAAAGGGGGTGTGATCGAAAGACATTCCCTCACCGCCCCGCAAAAAGTGTCAGCCGGTATAGCTGCGCACCATTGCTCATCTTGATCCCATCGGTCAGCACCAGAATTTTGCCCGTTTCGCGGTAATTCGTCAAAAGTGCGCCACCCGCCGGCTTCAACGGGTTGATGGCGCCAACACCTGACAGAACCTGCGCGCGGGGCTCGAAGTTGCCCCAGACCATCTGACATTTCGCGCCCGGTTTGCCCGGTCTTTCGATCACGAATGACAGGTTTTCTCGTTTGCTGAAGATGTTGGGAGCATCCGGCACCACCAGCGAAACGCCATTCTGTGCCATTCGCGCCCTGGCCGAAACGTAGCGGTCATCCAACGTGGCACCGCAGATCGCATCGAAAAGCTGGATCGCGCGCTTTGTGCTGACCTGCACATCCAGCGTCGGCCGCTGCGCAATGGCGGACTTGTCGTCTGCAGGCACCGGCGCGGTCGCCGGTGCGGGCTGGCACGCGGCCAGGGCCACGGCGAACAAAATCGGTAGGGCCGACCGTTTCACCTGACTACCCCTTGACCGCCTTCACGATCTTTTCCGCGCCATCCTTCAGATCATCCGCTGCAATCACGTTCATCCCGGATTTGCGGATGATATCCTTGCCCAATTCCACATTCGTGCCTTCAAGACGCACCACCAGCGGCACCTTGAGGCCCACCTCTTTCACTGCCGCAATCACGCCCTCCGCAATTACGTCGCAGCGCATGATGCCGCCAAAGATGTTGACGAGAATGCCTTTGACATTGGGATCAGAGGTGATGATCTTGAACGCTTCGGTCACCTTTTCCTTGGTCGCACCGCCACCCACATCCAGAAAGTTTGCAGGCTCGGCTCCGTACAACTTTATGATGTCCATCGTGGCCATTGCCAGACCGGCACCGTTCACCATGCAGCCGATCTCGCCATCAAGTGCGATGTAGTTCAGATCGAATTTCGAGGCGGCAAGTTCCTTGGAATCTTCTTCGGACTCGTCGCGCAGGGAAACCAAATCAGCGTGGCGATACAGAGCATTGCCGTCAAAGCTCATCTTGGCATCAAGACATTTGAGGTTGCCATCGGGGGTCACGATCAGCGGGTTGATTTCCAGCATCTCCATGTCTTTTTCGACGAAAGCCTTGTAAAGCTTTTGCACCAGAGCCACGCATTGCTTGACCTGCCCGCCTTCCAGTCCCAGCGCAAAGGCCACCCGGCGGCCGTGAAAGTCGGAAAGACCGGACGCCGGATCAACGCTGAACGACACGATCTTTTCGGGCGTGTCATGTGCCACATCCTCGATGCTCATCCCGCCTTCGGTGGACACGACAAAGGAAATGCGGCTGGTCTGGCGATCCACCAGCAGCGCCAGATAAAGCTCCCGCGCAATGTCAGAGCCATCTTCGATATAGATGCGGTTGACCTGTTTGCCCGCAGGCCCGGTCTGCACCGTCACCAAGGTGCGGCCCAGCATCTGGCGCGCCTGTTCGGCCGCCTCTGACACCGATTTGGCCAGCCGCACGCCACCCTTTTCGCCCGCCTCGGGTTCCTTGAAATGGCCCTTGCCGCGTCCGCCCGCGTGGATCTGTGCCTTGACCACCCACAACGGCCCGTCGAGTTCCCCCGCCGCCGTCTTCGCCTCTTCCGCGCGCAAAACGACACGACCGTCGGAAACCGGAACGCCGTAACCGCGCAGAACGGCCTTGGCCTGATATTCGTGGATGTTCATGCTGACACGCGCCCTGAATAAAGTGATTTGCCGCGTCATGGCATGTTTGGGGGGCGTTTCAAACGGCGAACTTGGTGAATTCGTCAAATGTGAAGGGAATAGATCATTTTGTGATCACGGCCAAAAATTATGTGATCACAAAATGCATCCCGTGAAGGTCCGTGACGATTCGGGGCAGAAGTTTCGATGTTCGCATCAGCCACTTCCCCAGCGATTTCGGGGTCACAGCCGCTTCAGGTTGGCAAAATCCGGACCTGAAACGAGAAAAGCCTGTCGTTTGACAGGCTTTTCTGCAGTCGTCAGACCGGCACCAGGTTCAGATTGGCACCAGGTTCAGATTGGCGCCAGGTTCAGGCCGACGCCAGGTTCAGGCCAGCGAAGGATCAATCGCGCGGCAGGCCTCCAGCAGACCCTTCACGGCATCAACCGATTTCTGGAACATCGCCTGTTCCGCATTGTCCATCTTGATGTCGAGCACACGTTCCACGCCGCCCGCGCCAAGCACGGTCGGCACGCCGACATACATGCCCTTCAGGCCCAGCGCACCGTCAACCCATGCAGCACAGGGAAGCACGCGCTTCTGGTCTTTCAGAAAAGCCTCGGCCATCTCAATTGCCGCGGTTGCGGGCGCATAGAAGGCCGATCCGGTTTTCAAGAGGCCCACAATCTCGGCCCCGCCGTCACGGGTGCGCTGAACAATGGCATCAAGCTTGTCCTGCGTCGTCCAGCCCATGGCCACCAGATCGGGCAGCGGCACGCCAGCCACGGTGGAATAGCGGGTCAACGGCACCATCGTGTCGCCATGTCCGCCCAGCACGAACGCGGTTACGTCGCGCATGGAGACATTGAATTCCACGCTAAGGAAATGCCGGAAGCGCGCCGAATCCAGCACCCCGGCCATGCCGACGACCATATGATGCGGCAGGCCAGAGAATTCGCGCAGTGCCCAGACCATCGCATCCAAGGGATTGGTGATGCAGATCACAAAGGCGTTCGGGCAATGCGCCCTGATGCCTTCGCCGACAGATTTCATGACTATCAGATTGATGCCCAGCAGGTCATCGCGGCTCATCCCCTGTTTGCGGGGCACACCGGCGGTCACGATGCACACATCGGAACCTGCGATTTCAGCGTAGGAATTGGCGCCTTTCATCACGGCATCAAAGCCTTCAGAGGGGCCAGATTGCGCGATATCCAGCGCCTTGCCCTGAGGGGTGCCTTCGGCGATGTCGAAAAGCGTCACATCGCCAAGTTCCTTGATTGCGGCCAGATGGGCGAGCGTTCCGCCAATCTGTCCCGCGCCGATCAGTGCAATCTTGGGTCGCGCCATGATGTCTGTCCTTGGTCGGTTGATTTGGGGCGATGCCTAAACCCTTGGGCAGAGTCGCGCAAGGCCGCTGCAGCGCGGCAATCATCCGGGACTGTTGCTTGCCCGATGATCTTGCTAAGCGACTTTGGCAGATGGAGGTGTCATGGACGGGGTCTGGTTCTGGTCGTTGGCGCTGATTGCGTCGATCCTTGTCGGCATGGGCAAGGGCGGCTTGCCCGTGGTGGCGATGCTGTCGGTGCCGACACTTTCGCTTGTCATATCGCCGGTTGCGGCGGCGGGATTATTGCTGCCGATCTATGTCGTGTCCGACATGTTCGGGCTTTACGCCTATCGCCATGATTTTGATGCGCGGGTGCTGTGGATACTGGTGCCCGCCACGACCATCGGCGTGGGCCTTGGCTGGGCCACGGCGCATCTGGTGCCTGAAACCGTTGTTACCGGGATCATCGGGTTGATCGGTGCGGTCTTTGCCGCCAACCTGCTTTTGCGCCGCAAGACGATAGACCTGCCCAAGACTCCAAGGTGGGGGCCGGGCCTTCTGTGGGGAACCGCGACCGGCTTCACCAGCTTTGTCAGCCATGCGGGCGGGCCACCCTATCAGGTTTATGTGATGCCGCTGGGTCTGTCGAAAACCGTGTTTGCGGGCACATCGACGATTCTGTTCGCCTATGTGAACGCGATCAAACTGGTGCCCTATTACGCGCTGGGACAAATCTCGGTGGACAGTCTGCGGATCGCGGCGGTTCTGATGGTGCCGTCGGCTATGGCCGTTTTTGCCGGGGTCTGGCTGGTGCGGCTGTTGCCCGAAAAGCTGTTCTTCAGTCTGGTCACATGGGCGCTTTTGCTGCTGTCACTGCAGCTGATGTGGCAGGCCATCGCCTAGGAGGGGATGCCATTGGCCGGCAACTCCTCTGTCACGACCTCAAAATTCTGGCCGCTGGCAACAAGGCAGGTGGAGCCATCGGGAAGCGTCACGACAATCGTCCAGCTTCCTGTCTGGGCCGAGGCAAAGGTTTCCATCACGGTATTGTTGGCCGCCATGCCGATGCTGCGGCGGGTCTCGCCATACTTGGCAGCAAGTTGCGCCACGATGGATGCGCGCGGGCCGCATTGCGGGGCGGCATGTGCGGGTTGGGTCAGAAAGATCACGCCGGCAAAGCCCAGCGACAAAGCAAACAGAAATCGGTCCATCCCTTACCTCTTTGGGGCGCAGCCCCTCTGGTGCAGCGCCCTTGATCGGCGTCGGGAACAGGATGCCAAGCCGATGTCAAAAAATCGGTTAACGGGGCGGGCGAACAGGGCCGCCCCCTGCGAAATTTCTGCAGCGCAGCAGAACGAGGGTTGCGGGTTGTGCCAAAACTGTGATCCAAAACGCAAGAATATTGCTGAGAGTCGAATCATGGATCTTTCCACCCGTCCCTTCCGGTCTGTTCTGTATCTGCCCGCCTCCCGTGTCCGCACGATGGAGAAAGCGCGCGAATTGCCGACCGATGCGATAATATTCGATCTGGAGGACGCGGTTGCCCCGGATGAGAAAGCCGCCGCACGAGATCTGTTGGTGCAAACCCTGCGCACCGTGGATTTTGGCCCGCGCGCCCGCATTGTCCGGATCAACGGGCTGGATTCAGATTGGGGCCAAGCTGATGCGGCGGCGCTGAACGGCAGCCTGGTCGACGCGGTTCTGGTGCCCAAGGTGAACGATGCGAAAGACGTGCAGGCCGTTGCCGACCTTCTGCCCGGCCAGCCCCTGTGGGCGATGATGGAAACGGCAGCCGGCATGATCAACGCGGGGGCCATTGCGGCGCATCCCACACTGACCGGCATGGTCATGGGCACCAATGATCTTGCCCGCGAGTTGGGTTGCCGTGCCCGTGCCGACCGCCTGCCCCTGCAAGCCGGGCTTGTTCTGTGCCTGCTCGCCGCGCGCGCGCATGGCCGCATTGCAATCGACGGTGTCTACAACGCCTTTCGCGATGACGCGGGCCTGCGCGCCGAATGTGAACAGGGCCGTGATCTGGGGTTTGACGGCAAGTCCCTGATCCATCCCGCCCAACTTGCCATCGCGAACGAAGTCTTCGCCCCCTCGGCCGATGACCTTGACCTTGCCCGCCGTCAGATCGACGCTTTCGATGCGGCACAGGCTCTGGGTCACGGCGTTGCCGTCGTGGATGGAAAGATCGTCGAAAATCTGCATATCGTGACCGCGAGACAGATGCTTGCCAAGGCCGGGGCGATTGCCGCCCTCGCCTGAGCCATGACAGGGAGAATACGATGGGTCTGCTGATTGCCGGAGTGCTGCTTTGGATTGCGGCCCATCTTTTCAAGCGTGCAGCCCCGACGGCCCGCGCGGCCATGGGCGACAAGGGCAAAGGTGCGGTTGCAATTGCCTTGCTGATCTCGGTCGGGCTGATGATCTGGGGGTATCGCGCGGCAGAGTTCGTGCCGGTCTACGATCCCTTGCCCGGCATGAAGCATCTGAACAACCTGCTGATGATCATTGCGGTATACCTTTACGGTGTTGGCGGAACCAAGGGCACGCTTTACCCGTTGATGCGGCACCCGATGCTGTGGGGAACGGTGCTTTGGGCCGTTGCTCATCTGCTGGTGAATGGCGATCAGGCGTCGTTGATCCTGTTTGGCGGGATCGGGCTGTGGGCGCTGGTGCAGATGGCGCTGATCAATCGGGCCGGGCCTTGGGTGCCGCTGCCGGGGCGTGGCATCAAGGGTGATGCGATGAACCTTGCCGGGACCGTGGTTCTGGTTGGAATCATGGTTTGGGTTCATAATCTGCTTGGCTACAACGTATTCGGAGGCTGACGTGAAACTCTACCGGTTCCTGAGCGATGATGACACATCCGACTTCTGCCACAAGGTAACCGCTGCCATGAACAAGGGCTGGGCGCTGCACGGCGACCCGACTTATACCTTTGATGCCGCACGCGGGGTCATGCGCTGTGGTCAAGCAGTCACCAAAGACGCGCCCGGAATCTATTCGGGTGAAACGAAGCTGAGCGAGCATTGATGAAAACCAACCCCGGCCGCTTTTTCGAGGATTATGCGGTTGGGCAAACCATCATCCATGCCGTTCCCCGCACCGTTTCGGGGGGGGAGCGTGCGCTTTATCATGCGCTCTATCCCGCCCGTCATGCGCTGCATTCGTCCGACAGCTTTGCGCAAAACTGCGGCCTGCCCGCCTCGCCGCTGGATGATCTGGCGGCCTTTCATGTGGTCTTTGGCAAATCGGTGCCCGACATCAGCCTGAATGCAACGGCAAATCTCGGCTATGCCGAAGGGCGGTGGATCGAACCGGTTTACCCCGGCGATACCCTGCGGTCAGAGTCGCAGGTGATCGGGCTCAAGGAAAACTCATCCCGCGCCACCGGAGTGGTTTACGTTCGCACCCGCGGGCTGAATCAGCGCAACGATGTGGTGCTGGAATTCGTGCGCTGGGTGATGGTGCGCAAGCGCAATGTCGAAAGCCCCGCCCCTGAAACCGTGGTGCCTGACCTTGCCCCGGTGATGGATGCAGCGTCGCTTACCATCCCGAAAGGCCTCGATTTTACAAGATACGACTTTGATCTGGCGGGCGAACGCCACGTCTTGTCCGATTACACAACAGGCGAAAAGATCGACCATGTCGATGGAGTCACAGTCGAAGAGGCCGAACACATGCTGGCCACGCGCCTTTGGCAGAACACAGCAAAGGTTCATTTTGACACATCGGCCCGGCCCGACGGGCGGCGGCTGATCTATGGGGGCCACATCATCAGTCTGGCGCGCGCGCTGTCGTTCAACGGGCTGGCCAATGCGCAGATGATCGTCGCGCTGAATGCAGGCGCGCACGCCAACCCTTGCTTTGCGGGCGACACCATCCGCGCCTGGTCAGAAGTGCTGGATTGCAGCGAAACGCCTGCGCCGGGCGTCGGCGCTGTGCGGTTGCGGCTGGTTGCCATCAAACAGGGCGCGCCCGATTTCGCCCTGCGCGGGGCCGACGGCAAATACCTGCCCGAAGTTCTGCTGGATCTGGATTACTGGGCATTGATCCCGGTCTGACATACGTCCTGTCTCTGATCCTTGGACTGTTCATGACCTCCACCGGATTGGCGCAGGATCGGACCGCAAATGCGCTGAAGCGGTTCTTTGATGTCGTGGCGCTGGGGCATGCTGCCGAAATGGCTGCCATGCTTGCAGAAGACTTGGCCCTTGCAAGGCAGAAAGACCGGTTCCGATTTCAGACGATCCATCTGCTGGATCATGCGAGCTTTGCCGAAAAACTGCGCTTGTTGCGCGCCAACGGCGCGGATATCAATGCGCAAAACAACGAGGGCATCGCCCTCACTCGCATGCTGATCCACCCCGAATTCCTGACCGATGTTCTGGCCGCCGGGGCCGACATCAACCTGCGCGACGCCGCTGGCGAAACCGCACTGATGATCTTCTCCGGGGCGCCAGACGGATGGGAGATGGTCGCGGCCTTTTTGCAAAACCGGTCGGATGTCAGCCTGCGCGATGCGCGGGGTCTTTCCGCCCTTGTCCATGCCCGTGAAGGGTTGGGCAGCGCCGGGGCGACCCACATCCTGCGCGCGGCAGGCACTCCCGATTGACCCGTCCCGCGCATTGCCGTGTTCACCTGCACGCGCCCGCCTTTGTGCTTGCGCGGACCTGTAGCCTCGGCTTTTATGCACCCATGAAACACATCGCCTCCAAACTTGCGGCCCTTTTGTTGGCCGCCACGATTTTCGGCGCGCGCGTCTCTGCGCAAGAAGCTGCGTGCAGCATGGAAAATGCGACCCCCGAGCCCGCGCTGGAAGCCGCCAAGACCTTGTTCGGAAAAGGCGACTATCGCGGGTTCTTCAACGCCTCGACGCCGTTTCTGACAAACCGCGATGCGCAGTTCGACACGATGATGGGCGGCGTGGTCAAGGCCGTGCCAAGCGGATTTTCGGGTTGTGCCACAGTGCTGCAGCGCCGCGACGCGGGTGGCATGATTCAGGAAGTGTCGCTGTTTCTGGTGGCAGATGGCGGCGGCACAATTGCGCTTTACACCATGTCGGCGCCCCTGTCCGGCGAGATGAAGACGCTTTTGTTCACGTTTTCCAGCGACATCAGTGCTGTGCTGTCGGCGGTGCGCTAGCGCCGGGACATGAGCCGGCGCTGCGTGACGAACCGGAATGATCGGGGTGCCCGGACCGCATCACCGCTTCGCCTTGCGATCGGCACGCGCGTTTCACGACGCGAGTCCCAGAACAGGCACCATCTCTGTGATCACAGCATCGGACCGCGTGATCACATTTCCTTCTTTTTCACTGCCGCGATGCGTTTCCCGCCATCTGCGGGCCTTACGGGGCGTGACTTGGGGGAAAAAACGGTTATCTACATGGCAACACTTTCGTGCTGCTGTGCAGCGTAGCCGATTGATTGGCCCGAAAAGAAGAAGGATTGCCCCATGGCCGAGGTAAAGCGGGTTGAACGCCCCCTGTCACCGCATCTTCAGATTTATCGCCCGCAGCTGACCTCGATCACCTCGATCCTGACGCGGATCACGGGGAACGCGCTGATTGTGGGGGTGATGCTTGCGATCTGGTGGTTGCTTGCGGCGGCGATCAGCCCTGAGTATTTCGCCTATGCCAATGCGGTTGCGACGTCGTGGTTCGGTGATCTGGTGTTCACAGGCTCGCTCTGGGCGGTGTGGTATCACTATCTAGCCGGCCTGCGGCACCTTTGGTTCGATGCCGGACACGGGCTTGATATCCCGACGGCAGAAAAGCTGGGCTGGGGCTGCATTGCAGGCTCGGTCGTGCTGACGATCCTTACACTGATCATCATCTAGGGGGCAGCCATGCGCTATCTGACAGACCGCAAACGCGCCGTGGGCAAGGGTGCGTCGCACACCGGAACCGCCGATCACTGGTTCATGACCGTGACATCGGTGGCGCTGGCCTTTCTTGTGCCGTTCTTCATCTATGTCTTCGGGCACACTCTGGGGCAGGACCACGCGGGCGTCCTTGCAAGCTTTTCGCGCCCGTTGGTGGCCATTCTGACAGCTTTGGTGATCTTTGTCGGCATGCGGCACTTTGCCAAAGGATTTGCCGTCCTGATCGAGGACTATACCCACGGCACCACCCGCAAGGCTCTGCTGATCTTCGGCATTTCGCTGTCTTACGGGATCATCGCCGTGGGTCTTTTCGCGCTGGCGCGTATCGCACTTTAAGGAACGGATGATGGCAGCTTACGCTTACGAGACGCATGATTACGACGTGGTCGTTGTGGGGGCCGGGGGGGCCGGTTTGCGCGCCACCCTGGGCATGGCCGAGCAGGGGCTTCGCACCGCTTGCGTGACCAAGGTTTTCCCGACCCGCAGCCATACCGTCGCCGCTCAGGGTGGCATTGCGGCCAGCCTGTCGAACATGGGGCCTGATAACTGGCAATGGCACATGTATGACACCGTCAAGGGATCGGACTGGCTGGGTGACACCGACGCGATGGAATACCTTGCACGTGAGGCGCCGAAGGCGGTTTATGAGCTTGAACACTACGGCGTCCCCTTTTCGCGCACGGAAGACGGCAAGATCTACCAGCGTCCTTTCGGTGGCCACACCACCGAATTCGGCGAAGGCCCCCCCGTGCAGCGCACATGTGCCGCCGCCGACCGCACCGGTCACGCCATTCTGCACACGCTTTACGGCCAAAGCCTGAAGCAGAAGGCCGAGTTTTTCATCGAGTATTTCGCCCTTGATCTGATCATCACCGATGGCCGCTGCACCGGGGTTGTTGCGTGGAAACTGGATGACGGCACGATCCACGTCTTCAACGCCAAGATGACGGTGCTGGCCACCGGCGGCTACGGGCGCGCGTATTTCTCTGCCACCAGCGCGCATACTTGCACCGGCGACGGTGGCGGCATGGTCGCGCGTGCGGGTTTGCCCTTGCAAGATATGGAATTCGTGCAATTCCACCCCACTGGCATCTATGGCTCGGGCTGTCTGATCACCGAAGGTGCGCGGGGCGAGGGGGGCTATCTGACCAACTCCGAAGGCGAGCGATTCATGGAACGTTATGCGCCGACCTACAAGGATCTGGCGTCGCGAGATGTGGTGTCCCGCTGCATGACAATCGAGATTCGCGAGGGGCGCGGTGTTGGCCCGAACAAGGACCACATCCATCTGAACCTGAACCATCTGCCGCCTGAAACATTGGCGCTGCGCCTGCCCGGCATCTCGGAATCCGCGCGCATCTTTGCGGGGGTTGATCTGCACAAGGAACCAATTCCGGTTCTGCCGACCGTGCATTACAACATGGGCGGTATTCCCACGAACTATTGGGGCGAAGTGCTGAACCCCACGCCGGGCAACCCCGACGCCACCTTCCCCGGCCTTATGGCGGTGGGCGAAGCGGGCTGCGCATCGGTGCATGGCGCGAACCGGCTGGGGTCGAACAGCCTGATAGACCTTGTGGTGTTCGGCCGCGCCGCCGCCATCCGCGCGGGCGAAATTGTCGACGCCAAGGAAGCCGCCGCGCCGGTCAACAAGCCCGAGGTGGACCGCGCCCTTTCCCGCTTTGACGCGATGCGCAATGCCAACGGGTCAACCGGAACCGCCGAACTGCGGCTTGAGATGCAGAAAACCATGCAGGCCGATGCCGCCGTGTTCCGCACAGACAAGACGTTGGCCGAAGGCATGGAAAAGATGATCGGCATCGCGAAGAAGATGGACGATATCCGCGTCACCGATCGCAGTCTTGTCTGGAACAGCGACCTGATGGAAACGCTGGAACTGGACAACCTGATGCCCAACGCTCTTGCGACCATCGTCGCGGCCGAGGCGCGCAAGGAAAGCCGGGGCGCGCATGCGCATGAAGATTATCCGAACCGCGATGACGTGAACTGGCGCGTGCATTCGCTGGCCCATGTGGATGGCGCAGCGGTCACGCTTTCATCACGCCCGGTGCATCTGGACCCCCTGACCAAACACGAAAACGGAGGAATCGACTTGAAAAAAATCGCCCCCAAGGCGCGGGTCTATTGACCGCGCGCATCCTCCTGCTGGCGGCTGTGTCCGCCCTTGCCCTGCAAGGTTGCGCACCTGTTGCGCTGATCTATGCAGACAAGCGCGGCGACTCGAAGGCCGCGATTGCGCCTTTGGTGGCACGCGCGCACCCTGATGTGGATACCGATGCCGCCACCACCTGCGTGATCAAGGGCATGACCTACGGCGAGGTTTTTGCGCTGCCAACGGCGGATGCAACGAAAGATGCCGCCGCCAATCGGGTGCAGGTCGATGACTTGCTTGAACGCCCGATCGTGTCGGGTTGCATCGCTGCCCTGCCCCGCGTTCAGCCGGTTGCCGCGCAATGATCTGCGGTGGCCTTTTCCAAAGCAATGCCCTGTGCAAGGCTGGCGCAGAAGGCACGGCACCTCTGCTGCGCCGAAACCCGAGGTGATAAGATGACCGCACTTGTGCTTCGCACCCTTGTCCTTGGCGCGGCCCTTTCCGCCTGTTCGCCTGCAGGCATTGCCGACAAGCTGGGCCGCAATGCCGCATCGAGCGTGGTGAAGCCCATCGTCGGGCAGAATCTGATCGGATCGCAGGCCGATGCGGCAACGCGCTGCATACTGGACAATGCGTCGGCCAGTGACGTGGAATCGCTGGCCCGCGATGTAGGGGTCGAGGCGGGCACATCCACCGTGAACACCGTGCGCCGCATTGCCTATCAACCCGAAACGCTGGCCTGCCTGACCCAGGCCGGTCTGCCGCAATTGCGGTTCTGATTGGTGCAGATTGCCATGCGTCGCCTGATCGTGCATCTGGGGGTTCAGAAGACGGGGACAACCTCGCTTCAGAACTTCCTTGCGCGCAATCGGGCGGCGCTGGCCGGGTGGATGACCGTGCTGACGCCGACCAGAGATTCGCCCCTGCGCGGGGTCGGGCGGGCGGCAACGGCATTTTCGCTGATACCGTCGGCCACGACTGAAGCCACACTCGCGCAGGCTTTGGCCGATTGTCTGCCCGACATCGCGGAAACCGGCATCACGCTGTTATCCCATGAAAATCTGCCGGGTGCGGTGATCGGCAATGGCGGGACAGTGCAGCTTTATCCGCAGATCACACGGATTCTGGCGCTGGTGGATGCAGCCTTTGCGCCGCTGGTGCCCGAATATGTGATCTACACCCGCGACATGCCCGCGTGGAAGCGCAGCGTGCATGGTCAGGTCGTCCGAACGGATGGCTACACCCGTACCCTGCCCGACTTTCTGACCGAAACGGATGCGTGCGGTGATTGGACGGGCCTTGCCGCCCGCATGGCAGACGCCGTTGGCCCCCGCGTCACCGTGTTCCGGCTTGAGGATGAGCCCTGCGCCCAATTCCCCGGCACCCAGCTTTTGCGCCACGCAGGGCTTACAGAGGCCGATATCGCTGCTCTGACCCCGATACCGGGGCGACAAAACCGCGCGATGAACGCCGGTGCGCTTGAATTCGCCCGGCTGGTGAATACCATTGACGTGCCGCCTCGCGTGCGCCGGATGGTGATCGACCTTGCCGCTACCCACCAATCCCTGTTCAACGCAAGCCCCGTCACAGCCGATGCAGGCTGAAAGGAAACGCCATGGTTCAGTTCACGCTGCCAAAGAACTCCAAGATCCGCACCGGAAAAACCTGGCCCCGGCCCGAGGGCAAGAACATCCGCAAGGTGCAGGTTTACCGCTGGACGCCCGATGATGGCGAAAACCCCCGAGTCGATACCTATTTTCTGGATACCGACACTTGCGGCCCGATGGTTCTGGACGCGCTGATCAAGATCAAGAATGAAATTGACCCGACGCTGACCTTTCGCCGGTCCTGCCGCGAGGGCATCTGCGGTTCCTGCGCGATGAACATCGACGGGATCAACACGTTGGCCTGCATTTACGGTCTGGACGAAATCAAGGGCGATATCCGCATCTATCCGCTGCCACATATGGCCGTGGTCAAGGATCTGATCCCTGATCTGACCCACTTTTACGCCCAGCATGCCAGCATCATGCCGTGGCTGGAAACCAAGACCAACCGCCCCGCCAAGGAATGGAAACAATCCATCGAAGACCGCGAAAAGCTGGACGGGCTTTATGAATGCGTGATGTGTGCGTGTTGCTCGACGTCGTGCCCAAGCTACTGGTGGAACAGCGATAAATACCTTGGGCCAGCAGCGCTTTTGCATGCCTATCGCTGGATCATCGACAGCCGCGATGAGGCTACGGGTGAGCGTCTGGATGATCTGGAAGACCCGTTCAAGCTGTATCGGTGCCACACGATCATGAACTGCGCCAAGACCTGCCCCAAGGGGTTGAACCCGGCCAAGGCGATTTCGGAAATCAAGCACATGATGGTGGAACGCGTGGTCTGACATCGGGTTAGCCAAGCATTTTTCATAGATCAGCCCAAAATCTGCCCAGATCGCGTGTCAATCCGCGCAGATGGAACCGTTTTTTCAAACTTTCAACGACTTCATGGCGTTCGTGCCGGTGCAGCTTTTCGGATTGTCGCCCGACGTGTCCGCGATGCTGAAACTGCTGATCGTTGTGCTCTTCGCCTTTTGGGCGCTGCGCTCGATCTTTGGCCGCGCGCGCAGCGAAAAGCCGTGCCGTTGGCGCAAACTGCGGGGCGGCGACAAGAAGCTGGCGCGCTGGCAGTGCAAAGAATGTCATGCTGTTGCAATGTCGACGGGCACGCGGGTTCCGGTGACATGCGAGGCCTACTTGCAGGCCCGCATCCTGTAGGGCTAACCTCGCCCCACACACGCGGGGCGCGCGCTATGAAACCTGACCATCCTCAACACACGGGCCCTCAACGGACGGGCCCTCAACACGCTGGGCCGCAGGACGCAGGCGCCCGGCGCGCCGTGGCCCCCGTGATCTGCTATTCCACCTCTGCCCTGCCGCAGCCCGACATTGCAGCATTTCATGCAGCGCGGACGGGCTGGCAATCCGTGTCACAGACGCTGATCCCGCCGCGTGAGGCGTGTTGTTTCTTGGTGCCTGCGGGGCATTTCTTTCGCATCGTGTCAGTAGACGGTCCGCAGGTGGGCGATCTGAACCTGTGGAGCGCGGCGGATATTTCAGAGCGGTTCTATTCGGGCAAGACGCGTGCGCTGCATGGCACGCATCTTTCAACCGGCGACCGAATGTGGAGCAATTTTCCTGCCCTTCGCCCCATGGCGCTGATCACCGATGACACGCTGGACTGGTACGGGTTCGATGCCTTCGGCGCGTCGGTGCATGATGTGATCGGCACGCGCTGCGACCCCTATACGCATAACCTATTGTCGGGCGGGCAGTATCATCAGTGCTGCCATTCCAACCTGACGCGCGCGCTGGCGAAGGCTGCGGGGATGACGCTGCACGCCGCCGAGGCACATGTGCATGACGTGCTTAACGTCTTCATGTGTACTGGATTCAGCCGTGAAACGGGGCAGTACATCATGAAAGCCTCGCCGGTGCGGCCGGGCGATTATCTGGAGTTCTTTGCCGAGATTGATCTTCTGGGCGGGCTGTCCGCCTGTCCGGGCGGCGATTGTTCGGCAGAACATTCGTCTGATGCGGCCAGGTGTCATCCGTTGCTGGTGGAGGTGTATCGCCCCCTGAACCCGCCGGCCGGGTGGGTGCCGCCTGCGCGCAACGGCTACGACCAAAGCCACGGGATTTAGGCAGGACGGGGGGCTGTCTGCCCCCCTCTTGGCGCTGCGCACCAATTCACCCCCCCGAGGATATTTCTTTCAAAATGAAAGCATGAGGCACGTCAGCAAAAGCGTTCGACCGTGCCTGCCTGTTCGTCATTGTAGCGGTCGCCGTGGGCCCAGCCGACCGGCAGGATCGTGGCGATCTGGCGGTGATCTTCCGGCGTCAGCGTGATCCCTGACGCATCGGCCCAGTCGCGCAGATGTCGGGCTGTGCGGGTGCCGGGGATCGGGATCAGGTGGTTTCCCTGCGCCAGCACCCATGCCAGTGCCAAAGCGGGCGGGGTCAGTCTCCGGTCGGCGGCATAGGCGCGGAAGGCGGCGATCCTTGCGGCATTGAGGGGCCAGTTGTCGGGTTGGAACCGCGGGATCTGGCGGCGGAATTCGGCGGGGTCCAGCGCGGACGGGTCCAGCATCTGTTGACCCAACGCGCCGCGCGCGAGGGGCGAGAACGGAACAAAGGCGGTGCCAAGCTCGGCACAGGCTTGCAAGAGACCCAACTCGGGCTGGCGGGTCCACAGCGAATATTCATTCTGGACCGCGCGGCAGGGGTGCACGGCATGGGCGCGGCGCAGGGTGTAGGGGGCAACTTCGGACATGCCGTAGCCGCCGATCTTGCCTTCCTCGACCAACCGCGACAGGGTGCCTGCCACCTCTTCTATCGGGCGCGATTGTTCGTGGCGGTGGATATAGAACAGGGCCACATGATCGACGCCAAGCCGTCTGAGCGAGCCTTCAAGTTCGGCGCGCAGATGCGCTTCGGAATTGTCGATCCGGCGGGCGGGGCCGTTCACGATGCTGGCTTTGGTCGCCAGCACCGCCGGATGGCGGCGGGTTTTCAGCCATTCGCCCAGCACGGTTTCGGAGCGGCCCTGCCCATAAATATTGGCCGTGTCGTAGAATGTGATGCCGTGATCCCAGGCGGCATCAAGGCAGCGCAGGCTTTCATCATCGGTTGTGGCACCGAATATACCGCCAAAGGAAAGGCACCCCAGACCGATTGCCGAAACCATCGGGCCATCCGCGCCCAGTTGCCGCTGTTTCATCGTGATCTCCTTGAAGGGGCAGCAGAGTGGCCCTGCGCGAATTGGTTGGGTCAGCCCTGCCTGACGTAGTGCAGACCGGTAAATGCGCGGCGCAGCGCCGCCGTGC
>JBGSRQ010000374.1:0-2513 GCA_041737515.1 Rhodobacterales bacterium
ACCACGCGCGGGACGGTTGGCAGCCGGTCGGCCAAAGCAGGCAGTTCGCCCGCATCGAAACGCGGTTGCAGGACGTCGGTGACAGCCATTTGCGCCCGCAGGATCGACGGCGACAGGCTTGCCGCCATCAAGCCAAGGGCCGTGCGTCGGCTGATCATCGCATGCCGCCGCATGGTGCGACATCCGTCCACGAATTCGTCAGTCTGATCATTGCAATTGGTCCGGTCCGGAAAACCCATGCCAGACCCTAGACCAGCGACAATTGCCTGTCTATTGCCATAAGGATGACGTTGAAGCCCGCCTCAGTTCAACTTTTGCGTCCGGTTCGGCAGGGGTGCGGGCAAGCTGACGCCCCGGTTGCGATACAGCATCAGCACCTGTTCGGCGTCAGAGCTGATGCCCGAAGCCTCGATCGCATAATCTTCGGGCGACAGGGGTGCGAGAAGCGTGGGCTCGGGCACATAAACCGACACTGTTTCGCGCAGGCCCCGCAGTGCCTCATCGCCTTGAAAGGCCCAGTCGCCACCGCAATAGGTCGTGAACATCTTGCTGGCGACAACGGGGGTCTTGTATTTTTTGGTAAGGCTTTCAAGGCGTTGAACTTCATTCACCGCCGACCCGAACGCCGAGAATGTCAGCCGGTTCTTCAGACCCACATTGCCGAACATGACATTGCCGACATGCAGGCCAAGGCCATAACCGATGGGTGCCTGCCCATCCTTGACGCGCCGCACATTCAGGCTTGCCATGCGGGTTGTGGCGTGGCGTACCGCCTCCATTGCGGCCCGCGCGGCGATGGTTGACGGCTCTTTGTGCCGTTCGCAGGGGTAGACGGCCAGAAAGCCGTCACCGATGAAGCTGAGGATTTCGCCCCCGTCGCGGTTGAAGGGAGCGGCGATGGCGTCGAAAAATTCGTTGAGTGTATCAATATAGGCCTGCCGCCCTTCGCCCTCGGCCAAAGCGGTGGACTCGCGCATGTCGCCAATGACCAGCACCGCGCGGATCGTATCGCCGTCGCCACGTTTGGTCAGGCCCGACAACACGCGCCGCCCGGCATTGCCGCCCAGATAGGTGGACAGCATGTTGTCGGCCAGTTTGTCCAGCACCGCCATCTTGGCCGCAACCGCAAGGTTTGATTGCACATACAAGAGCGTCTTGATCATGTCTTCGGTAAAACCTTCCGGGCGGTCGGTGGTCCATGATCCCATCATGCCCCGGTCATCGGAATCGCCGAACACCTGCCGGAACGCCAGGTAATCGGTGGCACCCATGGCGCGCAGGTCCTCAAACACCGGAAATTCGACCGGGCCAGAGCTGTTCAGCCTGCGGCGCAGATGCTCCAGCTTGCGGTCGATCATCTGGAAATAGGGGCTGGCCAGATACCGCTCGGGCTGAACGCCACCGCGGCTCGTCTCGATCCCCTCGACCTTGACGCCTTGACCCCGCACCCACACAAAGCTGAGCGCATCGTAAAGTGGATGCAGCATGGTAAAGCTGACCGCCACCCGCAACAGGGGAAACCCCGCCGCTGACAGCCGGTCACAGGTGCCGGTCACAAGCGCGTTCAGATCGGTGCCCTTCAACGCGGCCGCCTTCAGCCAGGTGGAAAGCTGATCCACAAGGGTAGTGGACACATCGCCATTCGGGACAGATGAAAAATAGGGGGCCATGCGGCATCTTTCGCGTCAAACCCCGGGCAGGGGCGTTCTTAGGGGGGCACCGAAGCGACCGGGTGCGCGGCTGGTCCGGGACAAACGAGTGAACGTCATATATCTGTCGCGGATCGTTTTCCAAGAGGCTGCCCGGCACGAAACCTGTGCAGGTGCGCACGCTTGGCGCGACGTGGGCGGCGCATTGACAGACAAGGCCCGCTCCCCCTAGCGTGCAGGGCGCATGAAAATAGCCTTCTATGCCCCGCTCAAGCCGCCCGACCATCCGGTGCCCTCGGGCGACCGGCTGATGGCGCGGCAACTGGTTACGGCACTGGAACTGGCCGGGCATGAGGTGGCGGTGGCCTCGGACCTGCGCGCCTATCTGCGCGAACCCCTGCCCGATGCGATTGACGCCCTGCAAGGGGCGGCTTCGGCCGAGGTGGCGCGGCTGACCGGGCTTTGGTCCACCGCGTCGCCGGATCTTTGGTTCTGCTATCACCCCTATTACAAATCGCCCGATCTGATCGGCCCGGCGCTGGCGACGCGCTTTGGCATGGCCTATGTCACGGCGGAAAGCTCGCTGGCGCGCAAGGTTGTTGGCACCGGGTGGGAAACGCTGCAAGACCGTGTTCAAGAGGGTGTCGCGATGGCTGCTGTGAACATCTGCCTGACCGCGCGTGACAGGCCGGGGTTGCTGGCCGCCGTGCCCGACGCCCGCATCGCAATGCTGCCGCCGTTTCTGGACGCGACGGCCTTTGAAAAGGGCGGCGTCGATGCGCCGGTCATGGTCAGCGTTGCAATGATGCGGCCCGGCGACAAGCTGCGCAGCTATGCGATGCTGGCGCAGGCTTTGGCGCTGTT
>JBGSRQ010000418.1:0-2139 GCA_041737515.1 Rhodobacterales bacterium
GCACGTTCCCCGACCTCGCCGCGCGGCTGTTTGCGGCGGGCCTGCCTTCCGACACGCCCGCGCTGCTGGCCGAGGCGGTATCGACCCCCGATCAGCGGCTGGAGCGGCACACGATGCAAAGCCTTGCCGCCAAACTGGCCGAGGACACCGGCAGCGCCCCGGCGATCATCCTGTACGGGCCGCTGGCCGAGGACATGCTGTGAAGATCACGCTGTGCACGGGCTGCGCGCTGGGTCAGGGCGGGTTTCGCGAATCCCTGAAATTCGCCTTGCAACCGGCTGGTATTACGGCCGAAATCACCACCACCGATTGCATGTCGGGCTGCGCGCGCGCGTCAACTCTTGCGCTGCGTGCACCGGGCAAGACGGCCTATCTGTTTGGCGATCTGACGCCCGCCAATCTGCCCGACCTGATCACCTTTGCGCGGCTTTACGCGGCCTCGACGGATGGCACCTTTGCCGATGCCCGCCCGCTTGGGGCGCTGCGGACCAAGGCTCTGGCACGAATTCCGGGCTAAGGGTCACCGGCCTGTCGCAGAAAGCCCGCAAACCGGCGCAATCGCCATTGACCCCCGCCCACGCCTGATGCCACATGGTCAGGCACGGTGTCCGATAAACGCAAAGCGTCCGGACTGAAACGGGAATGGGGAACGGGCGGACCGATGCAGGCGCCCAATGCCCCAACCGCCCCCGCGACTGTATGCGGCGAGCGGCCTTCCAGGGTGCCACTGTCCCCGTCGGGGATGGGAAGGCGGAAGGCAGGCTTTGACCCGCGAGTCAGGAGACCGGCCGTGCAAGACAGAAACAACCGCCGTCGGGTGTGACGGACAGGAGGACAGACATGCATATCGAACCGGGCCTCGTTGACGGGGCAAAGATCGCGCTCAGCTACGCCACAGCGGCGGCAGCAGGTGCGACAGCGCTTTTCCATGCCGGAACTGCACTGCGCGAAAAGGGCATCGTGTCACTGGCGCTGCGCAGCGTGATCGCTGCCGTCGGCGTCTTCATTTTCTTCGAGGTGATGCCGCATTTCGCGGTTGGCGTCTCGGAGGTGCACTTCATTCTGGGATCGACCCTGTTCCTGATCCTTGGCGCAGGCCCTGCTGCGATCGGTCTTGCTGCGGGGCTGTTGGTTCAGGGCGTATTCTTTGCGCCCTTCGATCTGCCGCAATACGGCATGAACCTGACCACGCTTCTGGTGCCGCTCTTTGCGCTGCACGCTGTTGCGGGCCGGATGATCGCGCCGGGCAAGGCGTATGTCGATCTGGAATACCGCGAAGTGCTGGCGCTTTCGACAGTCTATCAGGGCGGCGTGGTGGCATGGGTCGGCTTCTGGGCGATCTACGGCGCGGGCTTTGGTGCAGCGAATCTTGCTGCCATCGGCACCTTCGGGCTGGCCTACATGACGGTCGTGCTGATCGAGCCTCTGGCCGATCTTGCCGTGCTGGCGGGTGCAAAGGCCTGGCGCAACGCTGCCTCGCCGCTGGTCACCGCACGGCTTTACAACGCCGCCTGATCGCGGCGTCACAGACAGGCGGCCCCCGGTCTTTTGGGGGCCGTTTTCCTGCGCGAAGGGTCCGGGACCAATGAATCACCTCACCCTTGTCGGCATCGGCACCGGCAACCCTGATCATCTGACGCTGCAGGCGATCCGCGCCCTCAACGCCGCCGATCTGATCCTGATCCCGGAAAAGGTCGCGGGCAAAGCCGATCTGGCCCACCTGCGCCGCGCCATTGTGGCCGATGTGGTCACAAACCCCGCAACCACGCTTGCCGACTTTGCGCTCCCCGTTCGGGACGAGTCGATCGCCGATTACACCGCCCGCGTGAACCACTGGCACGATGCCATAGCCGGCGTCTGGGCCGCGACCATCGCCAACCACCCCAGGGCCGCAAACGTGGCCCTTCTGGTCTGGGGTGACCCGTCGCTTTATGACAGCACGCTGCGCATTGCCGCCCGGCTTGCACCCGCACCAAAGATAACCGTGATCCCCGGCATCACGTCAATACAGGCGCTGACTGCCGCCCATGCCAGCGCGCTCAACGACATCGGCGCGCCCTTCACCGTCACAACGGGCCGCCGTCTGCGCGAGACAGGCTTCCCCCCCGGCGTTGATACCTGTGTCGTGATGCTGGACGG
>JBGSRQ010000436.1:0-4241 GCA_041737515.1 Rhodobacterales bacterium
GCCCTGACCGCGCACAGCATCGCGGGCACATCGGGATAGGCGGGCAAGGTGTCATACAGCGCCAGCAGACGCGCGCGCAGTGCGGGGTCGGTCAAGCCTGCCGTCTCCATCGCCCAATCCAGCGCGTCGGCGGTGACTTCGGCGAAATCGGCATAATCCCCTGTGATCGCGCGCAGCCATGTATATTCCAGTTGCTTGCGCCGCCAGTCTTCGGCCAGCCGTGGCCAGACTTCGGCCAGCGCGGCTCCGCCGGGTTCTTTCGCAGCCAGACGCGCAGCCCCCGCCACATCGAACAGCGTGCCGTAAGCGTCGAAAACAGCGGTGGTGATCGGCATCGCATCCCCCTTGGCCGCAAACCTGACACAGGGCCGAAGCGGTGGAAAGGGGGCGTGGCAAATGCGCCGCTTGCCCTGCCGCCCAAGCCAGCCTAAACCCTGCCCCGCATACAGGGAAATAGGAAAGCGCATGGCGCGAGGGTCAGAACCGTTGGAAGACCGCGAGAAATCGCGCCGTATCGGTGCGTTGCGGGGCCTTGCCCCGTTCATGTGGCCCTATCGGCGTTTGCTGGCGCTGGCGCTGATCACGCTGACGGCGACGGCCGCGATCAGCCTTGTTCTGCCATTGGCCGTGCGCCGCGTGATCGACGGGTTCGGGGCCGACAATGCCGCACTTCTGGACCAGTATTTTGGCGGGGCCCTGCTGATTGCGGCGCTGCTCGCCCTGGGCACGGCGCTGCGCTATTACTTTGTAACCAGGCTGGGCGAACGGGTTGTGGCCGACATCCGCCGCGCGTTGTTTGACCGGATGATGGGAATGAGCCCCGCGTTTTTCGAGCGTATCCTGACGGGCGAGGTTCTGAGCCGCCTGACCACCGACACCACCCTGATCCTGTCGGTGATCGGATCGTCGGTATCAATTGCCTTGCGCAACGCATTGATATTGTTGGGTGGCATGATCGCGCTGTCGCTGACGTCGGTCAAATTGACGGGCCTTGTGCTGATGATCGTGCCGGCCGTCGTGGTGCCGATCATCGTGCTGGGTCGCCGTCTGCGAGGACTGAGCCGCGACAATCAGGACTGGATCGCGGCCAGTTCCGGCAACGCGTCCGAAGCGCTTTTGTCGGTGCAGGCGGTGCAGGCATTCACGCACGAGGCCCGCTCGCGCGCGACCTTCGGCGAGATGACGGAGCAATCATATTCCTCGGCGCGCAAGCGGATCGGCACGCGGGCGGTGATGACGGCGATCGTGATTTTTCTGGTGTTCACCGGCGTGGTCGGCGTTTTGTGGATCGGCGCGCGGGATGTGCGGGCGGGCACCATGTCGCCGGGGGAATTGGTGCAGTTTCTGATCTATGCGGTGATGGTGGCGGGGGCCGTTGGTGCGCTGTCTGAAATCTGGGGTGAATTGCAGCGCGCGGCAGGGGCGACGGAGCGGCTGGTCGAATTGCTGACCACGGTTGATCCGGTGCAGGACCCCGACGCGCCAAAGGTGCTGTCGCGCCCGGTGCAGGGCGAAATCCGCTTTGATGGCGTGCGCTTTGCCTACCCCGCGCGGCCCACGGTATCGGCCTTGAACGGTGTTGATCTGGTGGTCAATCCTGGCGAAACGGTCGCACTGGTCGGCCCGTCGGGTGCGGGCAAGACGACCATCCTGCAACTGCTGCAACGGTTCTATGACCCGCAACAGGGCGCCGTGCGGATTGACGGCATGGATTTGCGCGATCTGGACCGCGATGATTTCCGCCGCGCCATGGCTCTGGTGCCGCAAGACCCGGTGATCTTTGCGGCGTCGGCCCGCGAAAACATCCGCTTCGGTCGCCCCGAAGCAACCGACGCCGAAGTGACCGAAGCCGCCAAGGCCGCCGCCGCGCATGACTTTCTGACCGCCTTGCCCGATGGTTACGATACCTTTGTCGGTGAACGCGGTGTCATGCTTTCAGGCGGGCAGAAACAACGCATCGCCATCGCCCGTGCCATTCTGCGCGACGCCCGAGTGCTGCTGCTGGACGAAGCAACAAGCGCTCTGGATGCCGAATCCGAGCGCGCGGTGCAAGCGGCTGTGGAACGCCTGTCACAGGGGCGCACGACGCTGGTGGTGGCGCACCGCCTGGCCACGGTGAAACGCGCCGACCGGATCGTGGTTCTTGATCACGGGCAGATCGTGGCGATGGGCACGCATGACGCTTTGGTGGCCGAGGGCGGACTTTACGCGCGCCTTGCCCGGTTGCAGTTCACCGACGGGCAGGCGTGACGGGGACCGCTTCGCCGTTATTCCCCCTTGACCACAGATCCCCGCCCTCAATTCGTGCGACGTTGCGTAGATGTGCGTCCTTTTCCTTGCGGCACAGGCCAAAAGCCCCCATCTTTTCCCCCAACGATCAACCCGCGCCTGAACGCGGGACGCAGGGGAGGACGGAATGGGACATTACGCGACGGTCGAAGACCGCAATGCGATCGAGGCCGAGGCAAGCTGGTCAAGCCGCGATCTGCCCAAGACCATGTATCAGTTCCTGACCACCGCCCGCGATGCGCATGGCGCGCGCCCGGCGGTGACATTCCAACTGACCTCCGGTCCCAAAGACCGTGCCGAAACGCTGACATGGCGGCAGTTGCATGGCCGGGTGACGCAGGCGGCCAATCTGTTCCGCAGCCTTGGGATCGGTGAGCGGGATGTGGTCGCCTATGTGATGCCCAACAGCATGGAAACCGTGGTCAGCCTGCTGGGTGCGGCCTGTGCGGGCATCGTGAATCCGATCAACCCGCTGCTGGAACCCGAACAGATTTCCGCCATCCTGCGCGAGACGGGCGCCAAGGTGGTTGTCACGCTTCGGTCTTTTCCAAAGACCGAACTGGCACAGCGCGTGGCCGTGGCCGTGGCCGATGCGCCGGAGGTCAGAACCGTGCTTGAGGTGGACCTGACCCGCTATCTGGGGTTTCCCAAAAGCTGGATCGTGCCCTTGGTGCGGCCAAAGAACCCGGTCACGCACACCGCCGCGGTACAGGATTTCAACGCCGAATGTGATCGCCATCCAACGGACCGGCTGATGTTCGAGGATAATCCGGCCGACCGTGTTGCAGCTTATTTCCATACTGGCGGGACGACGGGCATGCCCAAGGTGGCTCAGCACAAGATGTCGGGGATCATCTACAACGGCTGGCTGGGCGGGCGTCTTCTGTTCAAGGAAACCGATGTTACGCTGTGCCCGTTGCCGTTGTTCCATATCTTTGCCGCCCATCCGGTGTTGATGTCGATGATCGCAAGTGGCGGGCATGTCGTGTTTCCGACCCCTGCTGGCTATCGCGGCGACGGGGTGTTCGACAACCTGTGGAAGCTGATCGAACGCTGGCAAGTCAGTTTCCTTGTGGGGGTGCCCACGGCTCTTGCGGCGCTGATGCAACGCCCGGTTGATGCCGATATTTCCTCCTTGCGGGCGACGTTCTCGGGCTCGGCCCCGCTGCCGATTGATCTGTTCAACCGCTATGAAAATGCCACCGGCGTGCAGATCATCGAAGGCTATGGGCTGACCGAATGTACCTGCCTTGTGTCGGTGAACCCGCCGGACGGCATCAAGAAGATCGGCTCTGTCGGGATTCCGTTTCCCTATACCACCGTGCGGATCCTGCACTGCAACGACGATGGGTCGGTGGGTCGCGACTGTGGCGTGGACGAGGTGGGCGAGATCTGCGTGTCCAACCCCGGCGTCTTTGAAGGTTCGACCTACACCGAGGTCGACAAGAACCGCACCCTGTTTGCCGAAGGGCGCTATCTGCGCACCGGCGATCTGGGGCGGATTGATGCGGACGGCTATCTGTTCATCACCGGGCGGGCCAAGGATCTGATCATCCGGGGTGGCCACAACATCGACCCGGCCGAGATCGAAGAAGCGCTGATGCGGCATCCTGCGGTATCGTTCGTGGGGGCGATCGGCCAGCCCGATGCCTTTGCAGGCGAATTGCCCTGCGCCTATGTCGAGTTGAACAAGGGGGCCGAGGTTACGGTTGACGCGTTGATGGAGTTTGCCAAAAGCCATATCCACGAACGCGCGGCGGTGCCGAAATACATTGAACTGCTGGACGAACTGCCGAAAACCGCTGTTGGCAAGGTGTTCAAACCTGATCTGCGCAAGCGTGCGATTGCGAGGGTCTACGACGCGGCGCTGGAAGGCGCGGGCCTGTCGGTGCGGGTGACCGAGGTAGCCGAGGATAAAAAGCGCGGCCTGGTCGCGCGGCTGGGCCACGTGG
>JBGSRQ010000441.1:0-3984 GCA_041737515.1 Rhodobacterales bacterium
TAAGGTGCTGCCGCAGAGTTGAAATCTGCAGGATCGGTGTAGCGCCAGTATTCATCGCGTTTTACAGGCAGCCCCATCGCCGACAGGCGCGCCAGTGCGTCACCACGCGCGGCCGCCTGCCAGCCGGTCGCAGGAAAGGAAAGCCCGGCAATCCGTGCAGCCAGCGCGCCCGATTTCGCCTCTGCCAACGCCATCACTGCGCCCCGGCCAGAAGATCGGCGTATCCGTTCTTTTCAACCTCAAGCGCCAGTTCCGGCCCCCCGGTGTGCACAATGCGACCGTCGGCCATGATATGCACGACATCAGGTGCGATATGATCCAGAAGTCTTTGATAATGCGTAATAACAAGGAAAGATCGCCCGGCATCGCGCAGCGCGTTCACGCCGTCAGACACAAGCTTCATGGCATCGACATCAAGCCCGCTGTCGGTTTCATCCAGCACGCACATACGCGGCTCCAGCATAGCCATCTGCAGAATTTCATTGCGCTTTTTCTCGCCGCCCGAAAAGCCCACATTGACCGGCCGTTTCATCATGTCGGCGTCAATCTGCAAGGCCTTGGCCTTTGTGCGCACAACCTTCAGAAAGTCGGCGGCCGACATCTCGTCTTCGCCACGGGTCTTTCGTCGCGCGTTCACGGCGGTGCGCAGGAATGTCATGTTGCCGACACCCGGAATTTCCACGGGATACTGAAACGCAAGGAAAAGCCCCGCTGCCGCGCGGTCTTCCGGGTCCATCCCCAGAAGTTCCTGCCCCAGCAGTTTGGCTGACCCCTGCGTGACCTCGTAGCCATCCCGCCCGGCCAGCACATAGGAAAGCGTCGATTTGCCCGAACCGTTCGGGCCCATGATCGCATGCACCTGGCCTGCGCCAACCGACAGATCGACCCCTTTCAGGATGACCTTGTCTTCTTCTTCAAGTTTGACGTGCAGGTTATTGATTTCAAGCATATTTCCCTCGATGCAAAGCAAGACGCAGCGCCTCCGCAAAGCGGAGCGCCCCAGTGCCGTGATCTGTGTCGCCGGCTGTCAGATGTTGTAAAAGATCCCGCGGAATTCCGCCGAGTTCGGCTCGGTTACGGCAAGCTGCTGATTCACCCATTTGGGCGAAAAAGCCAGCGCCATTTCGTCTGGATACCAATGCACCAGATTGTGGAAAAGGCACACCATCGCAGCCACTCCGGTTGCCGTGGCAATGCTCTGATCGAAGGATTTCAGACGAAACGCAAACATCAGAACCATGGCCACCGCCATCCCGATACCGAAGTTCACGGCCATATCCATATCCGGGCTCAGCCCGCTGTCGGCGCCGCCGGTGATCTGATAGCGGATCCAACGTGCGCCACCCTGCGAAACAATGCCCAGCAAAAGCGCGAAGATCAGCGTCAGTGGTGCAAACCCATCGCCCCGCGCCTGTGGTTGCACCTTTCGGGTCAGCGACTTTGGCGCCTTGTGCATCAGGTAGCTTTGGTCCAGCCCTACGAACAGCGTGTTGTTCGTGTTCAACCCGCCCCGGTTGATCCGTGCAAGTCGTGCTGCAAATTCCTGCTGCTGACCCATGATGCTGACGTAACCCTTTCGTAGACAATGAAAGGGATGACGGCAGAATATGGCGCAAATGCGGTGCAGGTTGCCCGATTCTATTACAGTTTGTATCAAACATCAGCCAACCGAGCCCTCAAGGCTTATTGCAACCAGCGCTTGCGCTTCCATCGCGAATTCCATCGGCAGCGCTTGCAGAACGTCCTTGCAGAACCCGTTCACCACCAGGGCCACGGCCTCTTCCTCATCCATGCCACGGCTGCGGCAATAGAAAAGCTGATCATCATCAACCTTGGAGGTCGTGGCCTCGTGTTCCACGCGGGACGAGTTGTTCCTGACCTCGATGTAGGGCACCGTATGCGCACCGCACTTGTCGCCGATCAGCAGGCTGTCGCATTGGGTGTAGTTCCGGCTGTCGGTCGCCTTGGGGTGCATCGAGACAAGACCGCGATAGGTGTTCTGCGCGCGGCCCGCCGAGATGCCCTTGCTGACGATCCGGCTTTTCGTGCGCTTGCCCAGATGGATCATCTTGGTGCCGGTATCGGCCTGCTGTGCGTTGTTGGCGATGGCGATCGAGTAGAACTCACCCTGTGAATCATCACCACGCAAGATGCAGCTTGGGTATTTCCAGGTGATAGCCGACCCGGTTTCAACCTGCGTCCACATCACCTTGGCCCGGTTGCCCCGGCAATCGGCGCGTTTGGTCACAAAGTTGTAGATGCCGCCCCGGCCTTCTTCATCGCCCGGATACCAGTTCTGCACGGTCGAGTATTTCACCTCGGCATCTTCCAGAATGACCAGTTCGACCACAGCCGCATGCAGCTGATGGGTATCGCGCTTGGGCGCGGTGCAACCTTCGAGGTAGCTGACATAAGCCCCCTTGTCGGCGATGATCAGAGTGCGCTCGAACTGGCCGGTGTTTTCGGCGTTGATGCGGAAATATGTCGAAAGCTCCATCGGGCAGCGGGTGCCTTCGGGAATATAGACGAACGAGCCATCCGAAAACACCGCAGCGTTCAGCGTGGCAAAGAAGTTGTCAGACTGCGGCACGACCGAGCCGAGGTATTTCTGAACCAGTTCGGGATGTTCGCGCACCGCCTCGCTGATCGAACAGAAGATCACTCCCGCCCTGGCCAGCTCCGCCTTGAACGTGGTGCCAAGGGAAACGCTGTCAAACACCGCATCCACGGCCACACGACGCTCGCCCTCGGCAGGTTCAACACCAGCCAGAAGGGCTTGTTCCTTAAGCGGAATCCCAAGTTTCGCATAGGTCGCAAGAAGCTTCGGGTCCACCTCGTCCAGCGACTTGGGCTTCACGTCCATGCTTTTGGGTTTGGCGTAATAATACTGATCCTGATAGTCGATGGCGGGATAGTTCACCATCGCCCATGTCGGCTCTTCCATCCTGAGCCATCGCCGATAGGCCGACAAACGCCATTCCAGCATCCATTCCGGTTCGTCGTTCTTGGCGGAAATCAGGCGCACGATGTCTTCGGACAAGCCCTTGGGGGCATAGTCCATCTCAACCTCGGTTTCCCAGCCGTGCTTGTACTTGCCCGACATCGCGGCCACGGTTTCAATCGTTTCGCGGTCGACGCCGTCGCGCACTTCGATCTCGTCCAACTGTGCCATGCGTCGTCTCCTATTGTCGTTTCAGTCGCGCCGCGCGCCAGGTATCGGCAAAGCGCATCACTTCATCTTTTGTCACATCCGGCCCCAGCGAAATGCGGATGGCCGAGGCTGCAGCATCGGTGTCATATCCCATCGCCACCAGCACCCGGCTTGCCCGCACCTTGCCGCTGGAACAGGCAGAACCTGCTGAAACCGCAAAGCCCGCAAGGTCCATCTGCATCACCTGCGTCTCGCCCTTCCAGCCCGGCGAGATCAGACAAAGCGTGTTTGGCAGGCGTGGCCCGCCTTTCCCGACAGAAATAGTCTTTAATTCCGGATCAGACAATGCCGTTTCTAGAATATTTCTAAGTTCAGCCACCCGATCCCACGCGCCATCTGCCAGATCACGCGCCGCAGCCTGCGCCGCCGCACCAAACCCGGCGATGCCGATCAGGTTCTCCGTGCCAGCACGCCTGCCCATTTCCTGCCCGCCGCCACGCATCTGGGCGGTGACGTCCAGCCCCCGCCGCAGAATCAGGGCGCCCACACCCTTTGGGCCGCCAAGCTTGTGCGCCGACACCAGCCCCATGTCGCAGCCAAGCCAGTTGAACGCGAGCGCCACCTTGCCGAAAGCCTGCGTCAGATCGCTGACCGCCAGCCCCTGCGGAAGATCCTGCATCACACCGGTTTCGGAATTGGCCAGTTGCAACGCCGCGCGCGCTGGGTCTGGCACGGACACCCGGCCCGCCTGATCCGTTACCAAAGATGCATCGCACCACGCGGCCACCGCATCATGCTCGACCGCAGAACACATCAACCCGCGCCCCGCGCAG
>JBGSRQ010000443.1:0-4924 GCA_041737515.1 Rhodobacterales bacterium
CCCGCCGTTCCGGAAACCACCCCGGAGACCGCCCCGGAACCGGCAACCCCCGCACCCGCACCAGTTGCTCCGGCACCCGCACCCGCCGCTCCGGCCAATTGATCTGCCACAATCCGTTGCGACGCTGCCGCATATCGTGACAGCATGTTGCGGTCGGGTTGCGCAACGGGCGTTTCGTCGCTATTGCTCAAACCCCGTGATGCTGTGATTCCCTCCATCGGGACAACAGCCCAAAACCACTGATTCACGGGGAGCCAACCGACATGGCACGCTACATTTTCATCACCGGCGGTGTCGTGTCGTCACTTGGCAAGGGGCTTGCCTCTGCCGCCCTTGGCGCGTTGTTGCAGGCGCGCGGATTTACCGTGCGGTTGCGCAAGCTTGACCCTTACCTCAACGTCGATCCCGGCACGATGTCGCCTTTTGAACACGGCGAGGTGTTCGTTACGGATGATGGTGCCGAAACCGATCTGGATCTTGGCCATTACGAACGCTTCACCGGTGTTGCCGCGCGCAAAACCGATTCCGTCTCGTCTGGGCGCATCTATTCCACCGTCCTGGAAAAGGAACGTCGCGGCGATTATCTTGGCAAGACCATCCAGGTCATCCCCCACGTCACGAATGAAATCAAAGACTTCCTGCGCATCGGCGAAGATGAGGTTGATTTCATGCTCTGCGAGATCGGCGGCACCGTCGGTGATATCGAGGGCCTGCCGTTCTTTGAGGCAATCCGCCAGTTCATCCACGAACGCCCGCGCGGCCAGTGCATCCTGATGCACCTGACGCTGCTGCCCTATCTGGCGGCATCCGGTGAACTCAAGACCAAACCCACGCAACATTCGGTCAAGGAACTGCAATCCATCGGTCTTGCGCCTGACGTGCTGCTGCTGCGCTCTGAACACCCGATCCCGGATAAGGAGCGTGAGAAGATCGCGCTCTTTTGCAACGTGCGCAAATCCTCGGTGATCGCGGCCTATGATCTGAAAACCATCTATGAGGCGCCCCTAGCCTATCACCGCGAGGGGCTGGACCAGGCGGTGCTGGATGCGTTCGGCATCTCGCCCGCGCCCCGCCCGAACCTGGACCGCTGGACCGATGTGATGGACCGCCTGACCAATGCCGAGGGCGAAGTGCGCGTGGCGATCGTCGGCAAATATACGCAGCTTGAGGATGCCTACAAATCCATTGCCGAGGCGCTGACGCATGGCGGCATGGCCAATCGCACCCGCGTGCGCGTAGAATGGGTGGATGCGGAACTCTTTGAACGTGAAGACCCCGCGCCGCACCTGCAACGCTTCCACGCCATTCTTGTGCCCGGCGGATTTGGCGAACGCGGCACCGAAGGCAAGATCAAGGCCGTTGAATTCGCAAGGCAACGCAAGGTGCCGTATCTGGGCATCTGCCTTGGCATGCAGATGGCCGTCATCGAATCCGCCCGCCATCTGGCCGGGGTCAAGGATGCGGGGTCCGAAGAATTTGACCACGAGGCCGGGGCGAAACGCTTCACCCCGGTGATCTATCACCTCAAGGAATGGATTCAGGGCAACCACGTCGTGGAACGCAAGGTCGGCGATGACAAGGGCGGCACGATGCGCCTTGGCGCCTATACCGCCACCCTGACGCCCGGCTCGCGGGTGGCCGAGGTTTACGGTGCCACACAGATCGAAGAACGCCACCGCCACCGCTATGAGGTCGACACAAGGTTCCGCGAACGGCTGGAGGCCTGCGGGCTGACCTTTTCCGGTATGAGCCCCGACGGCCGTCTGCCCGAAATTGTCGAAATCGCCGACCATCCTTGGTTCATCGGCGTGCAATTCCACCCCGAGTTGAAGTCAAAACCCTTTGCCCCACATCCCTTGTTTGCCGATTTCGTGCGGGCGGCGGTAGAGGCGTCGCGGTTGGTTTGACTGGCCCAGCTGGCTGCATCCGTCCGGTTCGCGCGGCGTGGTAGGACAAAGCCCGTTGCCACACTATGCCGGCCCAATTTGAACAGGATTTTACGGCCCGCCACAGTGCGATCACAGAACAAACGCAATTTCTGTGTTTCTGCCTTATGTCAGGCCCGGAAACGCACGCACCATGATCGACCTTCACGATACCCTTGTCGAACCCCCACTGAGGGTCCGTTTCGCACCCGGATCAACCGGGCGACTGGTCGTTTCCTTTTCCGGTGTCGGAACAAAACGCCGTCAGGAACCACCGACCGAGTTTTTCAAGACTGCCGGAGGCGGGGTCAATCCGATCCTGTTTGTCACCGACCAAAGCCGCAGTTGGCTGAATGGCAAGGGCATGGCGGAAAGCATATGTCGTGCAATATTGGCAAAGGCAGAAGAACTGGCCACAACCGAATTGATTTTCATCGGAAATTCCATGGGCGCGTCGATGGCGCTTCATTTGGCGTGCCTGATGCCGGTATCACGGGTCATCGCCTTCACGCCGCAGTTTTCGGCGTGCCCGACTGTCATTCCAACTGAGCGGCGGTGGGCGTTCTTTCGCAGCAAGATTGCAGAGTTCAGGTTTCGATGCATCGACACCTGGCCCGATGCAGCCAGCGTCTTTGTCCTTCATGGCGCGGATACCAGCGAATTGCGCCATGCACGCATGTTCCCGGATGCCACTGACGCCGTCGATCATTTCATCCTGCCGGGGCATGACCATAACCTCGCATCGCAGCTCAGGCAAAATGGCCACTTGTCCGGGCTTGTCCAGAACATGATGGACGGTCGGCGCTGGCGTGTGCGCAAAGCCCTTCAGGATCTTGGCGGAACGGGACGATGCTCCTACCTGAAGAGCCAAAGCCGCAACGCTGGATGATGCCCCTTCCGCCGCTCCGGCGGATCGGCCATTCGCCCACTGGATCGCCCTGTTCCGCTTTTTCGCGCGATCGAGGGCAAGGACGAAGCCTCGCGCCAGAGGATTGTCGCATCATCCCTGTAACCCCGCCACAAACCCATGATCCGCAGCCATCGCCCAATATGACAGCCCGCCACCCGTAAACGCCAGCCGATACCCCAGCCCTTCCAGCACCCCCGCACAATCGCCCGCGTTATCCTCCACCAGAACCACGGGGCAGCAGCGCCGTATTGTGTTGACCGCCCCGGTCAACGCCTGCCGCTCGTGCCCCTCGACATCCAGTTGCAGCAGACAAAGGTTGTCAATCGGCAGGTCGTCGATGCGCAGGGCGGTCACGGCTTCGGACCGCCGGCCCGGCACCTCGCCCACCGATGATGCGCCGCCCGCAAAGCCGCCGTCGCCTTGTTCGGTCACGATCCGCACCACGCCGTTCGCATCCGACAATGCCGCGTTGAACAAAAGTAGATTCCCAAGCCCCAGCCGTTCGGCGTTTTTCTTGGCCAGATAGTAATTGTCCAACACCGGCTCGAACGCGTAAACCCGTGACGCCGACAGGGAATGGGTGTGCAGCATATCGCCAAAGAACGTGCCTGCATGAATCACGGCGCCATTGCCGCGATAATCCAGTATCCGTTTGAAGTTCAGATGCGAGAACGCCTCGTAGTAACGCCCTTTCAGGTTGGCACGCACGGCCGGGCGGTGCAGGGCAAGGGTCGGCACATCCAGATCAATCGAATACCCAAGGTCAGGATGGCGGATTGCAAGGCGCTGCGCCCCGATCGTGTATGTTGTGATCCGTGGCTCTTTCACTGCGGCCTCCTGTGCCAAGCGCGCCCCGCTTGCGGCACGCGGCGTTCCCCGGTATTCGGGCGGCATGCTCAGCTATCAGCACCTTTATCATGCGGGCAATGCGGCGGATGTCCACAAACATGCGCTTTTGTGCCATATGCTTGAGTATCTGACGCAAAAGGACAAGCCTGTTACCTATATCGAAACCCACGCCGGGCGCGGGCTTTACGATCTGGGTGCGCCCGAGGCGGAAAAGACGGGCGAAGCGGCGGCAGGTGTTTTCGCGCTGGAACAGGGTTTCACGCCCGATCATCCCTACAGTCAAAGGCTGGCCGAGGTGCGCGCGCGGCATGGGGCAGCGGCCTATCCCGGATCACCGCTTCTGGCCGCGATGACGCTGCGCGAAACGGATACGGTGCATCTTGCCGAACTTCACCCGCAGGAACATGCGTATCTGACCGAACATCTGCTGCCGTGGGGGGCGCATATCCACAAGGCCGACGGGTTCCAGCAATCCTTGGCTTTGACGCCGCCTACACCGCGCCGCGGGCTGATGCTGATTGACCCGAGCTACGAGGTGAAGGCCGATTACGACGCCCTGCCGCGCCATATCGCGGCACTGCACCGCAAGTGGAACGTGGGCACCATCGCCCTGTGGTATCCGATCCTTGCCACCGCCCCGCACCGCGCGATGCTGGCGGCACTGGTCGCACAATTCCCCGAAGCCCTGCGCAGCGAAGTGGCCTTTCCCTTGGCCCGCGCCGGCCATGGGATGAACGGATCGGGGATGTTCATCGTGAACCCGCCTTACGGAACCGCCGAGGAAGCCGCTCGGATTGCAAGTCTTTTCAAAGGCTTGCGCGGATGATGCTGGCCTATCACCTGATGGATGTGTTCACCAAAACGCCCTTTTGCGGCAACCCCTTGGCCGTGGTTCTGGGGGCCGATGCGTTGACAACCGCGCAGATGCAGACCCTTGCGCGCGAATACAACCTGTCGGAGACAATCTTTGTGCAGGCCCCGAAAGATCCCGCACATACGGCTAAGGTGCGGATCTTCTTTCCCACCGCGGAAATTCCCTTTGCCGGTCATCCGACCATCGGCTGCGCCATCCTGCTGGCCACGCAAGCCATGCCTGGCGGCGATTTCACCACCCGGATCGTGCTGGAGGAAGAGGCGGGGATTGTTCCCGTCACCGTTTCCCGCCGTGGCGAAAGCCTGCGCGCCGAACTGACCGCGCCGGTTCTGCCGCATGCGGCACCGGGGGCGGCGCCGGTGGGTC
>JBGSRQ010000487.1:0-6721 GCA_041737515.1 Rhodobacterales bacterium
GATCCGCGAAGCGAGTGTTGAGGGGCAACCGATGTTCATCGAGGCAACCGTCACGGTCACGGCCTCGGGCCGCCCGCGCGTGGCCCATGCCTTGCCGGATGCGGCAGAAACCGCTTGACGCCCCAGCCCCCGTCCACTACCCAGCCGCGTCATGGCGAGGTAGCTCAGCTGGTTAGAGCACACGACTCATAATCGTGGGGTCGAGGGTTCGAGTCCCTCCCTCGCCACCATTTTTAACGATCAGGGCCGAACGCCGCCGGTTGCATCCGTGACGCGATCGGCGGTGTTGCGCACCAATGCGCCAAGGCGGGCCGCGTCCGACAGGTTCACCCGGAACGCAGGGCCGCTGACGGACACGCCGGCAACCGCCTCGCCATAGGAATTGAAGATCGGGGCCGCGATGCAGCGCATGCCCTCGGCGCGTTCCTGGTCATCGACCGAATAGCCGCGCTCGCGCGTGTGGGCCAGATCGCGCAACAGCGAGGCGTCCGAGGTGATGGACAGGCTGGTGAACCGCTCCAGCCCCTTGCGGGCGATGATGCCGCGCACCCGGTCTTCGGGGTAAAAGGCCAGCAGCGCCTTGCCGATGCCCGAGACATGCATCGGGCCCTTGGTGCCGGGCGGAAAGAAGGCGCGGATCGCCTGCGCGGTTTCAACCTGGCTTAGAAACAGCACCTCATCGCCGCTTTCAACGCCCAGATTTGCCGTCTCGCCACTGGCGCGCATCAATGCGTCCATCGGCTGACGGGCGCGTTCCACAACCTTGGTGCGGCGCAGAAAAGCCGAGCCTATGCGGAATGCGCCGGGCCCGATGTGCCAAAGCTGGCCCGGCTCCTCGATTTCGACAATTCCGTGTGACTGAAGGGTGACAAGCGCGCGGTAGACGGTTGCGGTAGCCTGCCCGGTCTGGGCGGCAAGATCAGAAAGCGTCAGCCCCGGCGCGCCTGCCAGATGTTCCAGCAAGCCCAGGGCGCGGTCAAGGGACTGGACCGTATTCTGGTCGGTCTTGTCGTCAAATGCCTTGGGGCGGCCACGCGGGCGAGATGCGGGAAGAGGTGCGTTCATGCCGTGGCGTCCTGCTTTTTCAGAATATTGAAAAAAGATGTCGCTTAATGAAAAAATCAGAAAGGCCAGTAATGCAAGGCGAAACTGATGATCTGCAGGCAGTGAAAAAACATTTCGAAAAAATTGCGGTGGTGGAACGGGATGCCTAGAATGCAGGCACTCAAAGAATCGCCCCCTCAGAAAGGCCAGATCATGTCATCGCAGAACCCGGTCTTCATTCCCGGCCCGACCAACATTCCCGAAGCGATCCGCAAGGCCTGTGATCAGCCAACGATGGATCACCGCTCGGCCGCGTTCGGGCGGATGTTCAAACCCGCCGTTGCCGGGGTAAAGCGGGTGCTGGATACGACGAAGGGCGAGGTTTTCATCTTTCCGTCCACCGGAACCGGCGGCTGGGAAGCGGCGATTTCCAACACGCTTTCACCGGGCGATACGGTTCTGGCGGCCCGGTTCGGGATGTTTTCGCACCGCTGGATCGACATGTGCCAGCGCCACGGGCTGACCGTGCAGATCATCGAGACGCCGTGGGGGCAGGGCACGCCTCTGGCCGCCATAGAGGCGGCGCTGAAGGCCGACACCAAGGGCGTGATCAAGGCGGTTCTGGCGACGCACAATGAAACCGCGACGGGCGTGGTGTCGGATATCGGTGGGCTTCGCAAGGCCATGGATGCGGCCGGGCACAGCGCGATGCTGTTTGTGGACGGTGTGTCGTCGATCGGGTCGATGCCGTTTCATATGGATGGCTGGGGTGTGGACGTGGCGGTTGCGGGCAGCCAGAAGGGCTTCATGCTGCCCGCAGGTCTGGCGATTGTGGCCGCAAGCCCCAAGGCGATTGCCGCGATGGCCGGTGCAAAACTGCCGCGCACGTTCTTTGATTTTGCCGATATGGCAAGGACTTATGCGACGGGCGGCTATCCCTATACCCCTGCGGTGGGCCTGATTGCGGGCCTTGCGGCATCCATCGAGATGCTGGAGGATGAGGGGCTGTCAGCGGTGTATTCCCGCCACTCCCGCCTTGCGGAAGGCGTGCGCCGTGCGGTTGCGGCCTGGGGGATGAAGCCTTGTGCTGTCAGTCCCGAGCTTTACTCTGATACGGTGACGGCGGTTGTCGTGCCCGAAGGCTGCAACGGCACCGATCTGGTAAAGCTGGCGGCCGACAAATACGGCGTGGCCTTCGGCGTGGGGCTTGGCGAAGTTGCAGGCAAGGTGTTCCGTATTGGCCATCTTGGCATGCTGACCGATGTCATGATGCTGTCGGGTCTTGCCACGGCGGAAATGTGCATGGCCGATCTGGGCTGGAACATCCGGCTTGGATCAGGGGTGGCGGCGGCGCAGGATTATTATCGCGGCTCGGCTGCATCTGCCCAGCGCGCGGCTGCCTGAGGGCCGCACTTGCCGGAGGAGAAGGAGCCTCCGGCGGGGATATTTGGATCAAAATGAAAGCGCCGACCGGTGTTTTCGCAGACGTACAGGAAAGATTCGGAGCAGATGTATATTCCAACCTTCGATGATGTGATCGCAGCGCATGAGCGGATCAGGCCCTATATTCACCGCACGCCGGTCCTGACCTCCAGCTATCTGAACGATATGACGGGGGCCGAGCTGTTCTTCAAATGTGAGAACTTCCAGAAGGCCGGTGCGTTCAAGGTGCGGGGAGCGTCAAATGCGGTGTTCGGGCTGAGCGATGATCTGCTTGCCAAGGGGGTTGCCACCCATTCCAGCGGCAACCATGCGCTGAGCCTGTCTTATGCGGCAGGGCGGCGAGGGATTCCATGCAATGTGGTGATGCCGCGCACCGCCCCGCAGGCGAAAAAGGATGCAGTGCGGGGTTACGGCGGCATCATCACCGAATGTGAGCCGTCGACCTCCAGCCGCGAGGCGGTATTTGCCGAGGTAGAGGCGCGCACCGGCGGGAACTTTGTGCATCCCTACAACGATCCGCGCGTGATCGCGGGACAAGCGACCTGCAGCCGAGAGCTGATGGAGCAGGTTGAGGGGCTGGACTGCATGGTGGCACCCATAGGCGGCGGCGGCATGGTCTCGGGCACCTGCCTCACACTTTCCAACATCGCGCCGGGGGTGAAGATTTATGCGGCTGAACCCAAGAACGCCGATGACGCCGAGCGCAGTTTCCGCGCGGGCCATATCATCGCGGATGACGCGCCCGATACGGTTGCCGACGGTTTGAAAGTGCCGCTGAAGGACCTGACCTGGCATTTTGTGAAGAACCACGTCACGGATGTTTTCACCGCCACCGAGGACGAAATCGTTGATGCGATGAAGCTGACGTGGAAGCGCATGAAAATCGTGATAGAAGCAAGCTGTGCCGTTCCGCTGGCCACGATCCTTAAAAACCCCGAGACGTTCCGTGGCAAACGCGTGGGCGTCATCATCACCGGCGGCAACGTCGATCTGGACACACTCCCCTGGTTCAAGGGGTAAGGAGGCGATATGAACGCGAACCCGAAATTTGACGGACTTGAAGTGGGCTATGACGTGCCGGCATTGCCGGGCATGAACGAGGCCGATATCCAGACGCCGTGCCTTGTGCTTGATCTGGATGCGCTGGAGCGTAACATCAAGAAGATGGGCGATTTCGCCAAATCCAAGGGAATGCGGCACCGGGTGCATGGCAAGATGCACAAATCGGTCGATGTGGCCTTGTTGCAGGAGCGTCTTGGCGGGTCGGTCGGCGTGTGTTGCCAGAAGGTCAGCGAGGCCGAGGTGTTTGCGCGCGGTGGTATCAAGGATGTGCTGGTTTCCAATCAGGTCCGCGACCCGATGAAGATCGACCGTCTGGCACGGCTGCCCAAGCTGGGTGCGCGCACGATCTGCTGCGTCGATGACATTGCGAATGTTGCGGATCTTTCTGCGGCGGCGGTCAAGCACGGCACGCAGATCGAATGTCTGGTCGAGATTGACTGCGGCGCCGGGCGTTGCGGCGTGAAGACGACACCCGAAGTGGTGGCAATTGCCAAGGCAATTGAAGCGGCCAAGGGGCTGAAATTCGCGGGCATTCAGGCCTACCAGGGGGCGATGCAGCATATGGATTCGTATGCTGATCGCAAAGCCAAGATCGAACTGGCCGTTGCACAGGTCGGCGACGCTGTGCAGGGGCTGAAGGCCGAGGGGCTGGAGTGTGACATCGTTGGTGGTGGCGGCACCGGCAGCTATTACTTTGAAAGTGACTCGGGTGTGTATAACGAGCTTCAGTGTGGCTCTTACGCGTTCATGGATGCCGACTACGGTCGCATCCTTGATGCCGAAGGCAAGCGCATAGATCAGGGCGAATGGGAAAATGCGCTGTTCATCCTGACCAGCGTGATGAGCCATGCCAAAGCCGACAAGGCGATTGTCGACGCTGGCCTCAAGGCGCAATCGGTCGACAGCGGCCTGCCGGTGATCTTCGGACGCACGGATGTGAAATACGTCAAGTGCTCGGACGAACACGGGGTTGTCGAGGACCCGCAAGGCGTGATGAAGGTCAACGACAAGCTGCGCCTTGTGCCCGGACATTGCGACCCCACCTGCAATGTGCATGACTGGTACGTCGGCGTGCGCGGCGGCAAGGTCGAGGTGTTGTGGCCGGTATCGGCGCGCGGCAAGGCCTATTGAAGGCCTGGCATGAGAGTGGAGGCCCCGGATCACGTCCGGGGCTGTTCTCAGCCATTCCATCGCAGCCCCGGACGTGATCCGGGGCCTTCTGTCAAGGATAGCCCATGCTTATCGTTCCTGAACGCCTGATTGCCGACCTCGTGTCACCCCAGGACGCCTTCATCGCCATCGAGGGTGTATTTGCGGCGATGTCACGGGGTGACGCCTACAATTTTCCGGTCATCCGCGAGGCCCTGGGGGAAGGGCGGCAGTACGGGTTCAAATCCGGGCTGGACCGCGCGGGCGGCGTCATGGGTGTAAAGGCCGGCGGCTATTTCCCCGGCAATGCGGCGCGCGGCATGATCAATCACCAGTCCAGCGTGTTTCTGTTCGATCCCGAAAGCGGTATCCCGAAGGCAATGGTGGGCGGGAATCTTCTGACCGCACTGCGCACGGCGGCGGCATCGGCGATTTCAATTGTTCGTCTGGGGCGCAGCGATGCAAAGGTGCTGGGCATGGTCGGTGCGGGTCATCAGGCCGGGTTTCAGCTTCGTGCCGCCGCGCGCGCGCATGCGTTTGAACGGGTCGTGGCGTGGAACCTGCATCCCGAGATGCTGCCGAAACTGGGTGCCATCGCCGCTGACCTGGGCCTGCCTTTTGAAACGGTGACCCTTGCCGAACTGGGCGCACAGGCCGATGTGATCATAACCATCACCTCGTCTGACAAGGCAAGCCTGCTGGACAGCCATATCCGCCCCGGCACGCATCTGGCCTGCATGGGAACTGACACCATCGGCAAGCAGGAGGTGGAGCCCGCCCTTCTGGCGCGGGCCAAGGTCTTTACAGACGAAGTCGCCCAATCCATCACCATCGGCGAGGCGCAGCATGCCGTCGCCTCGGGTGCGGTGGATGCATCGGCGATCACGCCTTTGGGTGATGTGATCACCGGGAAACATCCGGGGCGCAGATCGGCGGACGAGATCACTCTGTTTGACGGAACCGGTGTTGGCCTGCAGGATCTGGCGGTAGCGGCCACCGCTGTCGCCCGCGCGGTGGAGCGTGGCTTGGCGATTTCGGTCGATGTCTAGGGGGCAGGCCCAATTTTCTTCGAAGAAAATTGCAAATTCGTTCGAACGAATTTTGTTTGTTCAATCGCCTGCGTTGCGCTGCTCGTCGGCGGTGGGCGTCAGGCCATAGCGTTCGACCAGCCGCCAGACATGGGCTGGCACCATGTTCTTCAGCCGTGCGGGATGGGCGCGGCGCAGGTGAAGCACGGTTTCCACTGCCTTCATCTCGACCCGCGCGCGGGCAAATTCCAATCCGCGCGGGCCGATCCTTGGTTGCAGGAAACTGACCAGCGGACGCAGCCAGTCGGGCATCCGGCGCAGGGGCATGCCACCCGCGGCGCGGGCGGTATTTTCCATGAAGCCTTTCACGGCGCCATTGCGTTTGCCCTTGTCGGTCAGGGGCCGCACCTCAAGCTGCCCCTCCAGCAGCGCCAGCAGTTCCCCCCCCCGCGCGTTTCGGGCGATGATCCACTGATCGCCATCGCCGCCCATATAGCCCACGGTGATATCGGCCAGACGGTTGGTGTAATCGACGCAGGTCTTGCAGGTCATCGGAAAGAAATCAGCGGGCAGGTTTGAAATGGGCAGGCTCAGGAACGGCACGGTGCGGTCGGGGCGGCCATCGTCAAAGCGCAATTCCACTTTGAAATCCGTGCGGAATTCAAGATAGCTCACGGCTTCGGGCTTTGGGTCCAGCAGGGCCAGAAAGGTGTGGAAATTCTGGGTTGTCGTGTTGTCTGAACAGGGTGTTCCGATCACATAAATCCGCTCGAATCCCAGTTCCGCCTCCAGCACGCGCAGAGCGTAGACCTGACAGGGGATGCCGATGAAGGCGATGCGTTTGTGGCCCGCCGCACGGGCCGGTTCCAGCAGGGCAACGGTTGGCGCATAGCCCATCCGCATGCCGCGCACATGGGCCATTGCGGCAGCATCGGTCACGATGACCGGCACGGGTTTCCAGCGGTCGTCAGGGTCGGGCGCGACGGTCAGCACGG
>JBGSRQ010000491.1:0-5683 GCA_041737515.1 Rhodobacterales bacterium
GGGGCAATGCTCATGTCATTGTCGTTCAGGATGACGAACAACCGTTTGCCCAGGTGGCCCGCGTGGTTCATCGCCTCGTAGGCCATGCCCGCCGTGATGGCACCGTCGCCGATCACCGCGACCGCATCGCCCGTGGGCTGACCCAGATCGCGGCCCACGCTGAAACCCAGGGCCGCCGAGATGGAGGTGGAGGAATGTGCCGCCCCGAACGGATCAAAACCGCTTTCGCTGCGCTTGGTAAAGCCGGACAGCCCGCCGCCCTGCCGCAGGCTGCGCATCCGCATCCGTCGCCCGGTCAGGATCTTGTGCGGATAGGACTGATGGCCGACATCCCAGATCAGCTTGTCCCGCGGCGTGTCAAAGACGGCATGAATGGCAACCGCCAGTTCCACCACCCCCAGCGACGACCCCAGATGCCCGCCGGTTTCCGATACCACCGAAATCACTTCGGCCCGCACCTCGGCCGCCAGACGCGCAAGGTCACCGTCCGACAGGGATTTGAGGTCGGCGGGTCCGGCCACGCGGTCAAGGAAAGGGGTCTGGGTCATCGCATGCCTCCGCAATGAAAAAGGGTGCCGTATCGGGCAAACCGCACGGCACCAGGTTCCTGTCGCCAACAGGAAGGGAACCGGGCCGTGGAGTGCCCAGCGCCCGGACCGGCATCATGGTCCGAACGTCGTTGGCCGGGGGCGGATTGGCCCGCCCCCGGCAAAGGTGTCACGTCAGGCGGATCAGCGGTTGTTCCAGTTCAACGTTCATCGGATCAGGTGCCTGCTTGCTTTCTTCTGGCAGAAGAAAGCTGACAAGGTAGATTGCGTAGATCGCAAACCCGATCACCACGAGCACCAGTGCCGATTTGCCTGCCCCGCGCAGCATCTCTGACAGGATCCAGTTCCTGATCTCGGACGAGCGGGTTCTGCCCTGAAAGTACTCCGGTTCTGACATCATCTATCCTTTCAGTTCAGAGGGGCATAGCCATGGACCTGCGCCCAGACATACCAGTTGTCGACCACGGTGCCGGTCAGCAGGATGCCGATACCGCCCGTCAGAGTGACCAGCACGGCGAACCACCAGGCCCAGCGATGGATGCCTTCCATCGTGGCGTTGAAGCCCATCGTCCAGCGCCAGAACAAGGCTGCGCGTTCGGATGCGGTGCCACGGTCCACGATCTGTTCCAGCTCGCGGTCACCGCCCAGACGGCTGACCGAAAGGATGGTCGCACCGTGCATCGCGAACAACAGCGCCGAGCCATAAAGGAAGGCGATGGAAAGCGCGTGGAACGGGTTGTAGAAAAGGTTGCCGTAGGTGATCGAGAAGTTGTTGGTCCAGTCAAGGTGCGAGAAGATGCCGTAGGGCACCGCCTCGGACCAGCTGCCCATCAGGATCGGACGGAAGAGGCCCAGCACCAGAACCAGCCAGATCGCAGAGGCAAAGGCCCAGGACACATGCTTGCCCATGCCCAGCGCTTCGGCGCGCAGATAGGTGCGCACCCACCAGGTGCACAGCGAGATCAGAAAGAAGAACCCCGCCACCAGAAACAGCCCGCCCTGATCCATCGGCGGAATGCGCAGGCCCCATTCGGCTGACGGCGGCTCCAGCGACATCCACAGAAGATCACGCACGAAGACCGCCGGATTATAGCCGGCAACCGACCAGAAATGCACCCCGATGATCATGAACCAGATCAGGCCCGAGGCCAGACTGATCACCCCAAAGGACCCCAGATAGATCGGCCCCAACTGTGCGTTTCCGATCCAGCCCAGCAGGGTCGAGAAGCCGGCCCCCTTGGTGCGGTTGTCCAGTTCCACGCCCTCGACCATGCCCATTTCGGGTAGGGCGCGAACCTGCACCTGGGTAAAGATGTTCTGATACTCAGCCATTTACGCCTCCCGAGACATTTGCCCACAGCGGCAGTTGCAGCCACCAGTCCCACCAGTCGACCCAGGCATCAAACCAGATCGTGCCGGATATCAGGATGCAGATCGCACTCCAGAACCCGGCGTTCAGCGCCAGCAGAAGGCCCACGCGGTGAATACCCAGCGTGCCCACCGAATAGCCGATCAGATCGCGAAAGAACGTATCTTCGTGATCCGGCGTGCGCATCTCGTTGCCCTTGACCGGATTGGCCGCCGACAGGATCAGCGCGCCGTGCAGTGCAAGCGCCAGAGCGTTGGTGAAAAAGAACGTCACCGCGATCATGTGGACCGGGTTGTAGTGAAAGTTGCCGTAGGTGTAACCGGTGTTTGAAACCCAATCGAGGTGGCTGAAGATGCCATAGGGAAACGCATAGCCCCAAGCCCCCATCAGAACCGGACGGATCAACACCAGCGTCAGATAGGCAAAGATCGCCACGCCGAAGGCAATTGGCACATGCAGCCCGATGCCCAGCTTGCGGCAGATTTCCACCTCGCGCAGAGCCCAGCTGATAAAGGCGCCCGCCGCACAGATCGTGATGATCTGCCACAGCCCGCCCTGCAAAAGCGGTGCCGCAGCAAGGCCCGCGCTGACCGGCGGTGGCGCGATAGAGATGAGCCAGGGGTTCCAGACCCCCTGCATCGCCGCACCGTAAAAGATCAGTATGGTGCCCAACGCCGCAAAAAAGAATGTCGTGACGCCGAAAAAGCCAACGTAAAACGGCCCGACCCAGAAGTCGAACAGGTTCCCGCCGACCAATGTGCCACCCGGCACACGGTATTTTCTTTCGAAGCTGAGCAGTGCCATGCTTCCCTCTCCACCAGCCAAAAGCGGCCATCAGACAGCGCGGGGTGCGCCACCAGACCAGCTTCGTGAAATTCGTTGATCGTTACGGGCGGCCGGGACGGGCCGCCCGCAACAGGGGTAGTCCAGCTTACGGTGCTGCCGGGGCGACGCGATTGTACTTCGCCGCCGAGATGTCGAGCCAGTTGTAGCTGGGGGTGGACAGCAGAACGAGATGAATCATCGCTGCCAGAAGAAAGAGGAAAACCCCTTGCGCCACGAACACTCGACGCGGATCGAAGATCAGCCAGATCTTGTAGAACTTGCTCATTTTTCGATCCCCCTCAGAACCACGGACGCCAGATGTACACGGCCAGATGAGCGATCACGGCAATTGTCGTGAAAAGGTAAAGTCCGCTCATGTAGACCGAGTGCAGCTCTTGCGCCTGTTGGTCAGTCAAACCTGTGAAACTCAGGTCACTTCTATCAGCCATTCTATCCTCCGGATCGTCAGACTGAGGCCGTGTGCCCCACGGCCAGGTAACGGTTGGGCGGAATGCCCTTCCGAATATCCGCCCCCATCAGGGGTACGAATTCTGTGTCAGGCCCGTTCAGGCCTGGAAAATCATCGGCGTGATCGCACGGGCCTCGGCCAGTGCGCGCGCCACGGGACCTTTGCCCGCCATCCGGTTGCGCAGGGCCGGGCTGATCAGCCAGACCCCGGCGGCAAACGGGAGGGCCGCAATGAAGATCAAGGCAAAGTAGATGCCGTATTCGACGCGGCTTGCCTTTTGCGGGCGTGTGCGCGGCACGTTGACGGTGTAATCGGTCATGCCTTTTCCTCTCTGGTTTTCTTCGATGTTTCGCCCCAAAGGGCAGTAACGGTTTCAACCCGAACCCGCTCGGCACCCTCATCAAGGGCGGCCTTTTCGGCCCGGTCGCGCAGGGTGCGCGCGGCCGAGATGCGGGTCAGGATGGGGTGTTCGGACACGATCTTGTCCAGTGCCGCCTGTGCATCGACATCCCAGGGGAAATCGCGGCGCAACGTGGTGGGCGTGGCGGCAGCCGAGTCCATCTCGGTGCCCAGCGGCAGAATGTGAAACAGCGCATCGAACAGGCTGTTGCACACCTCTTGCAGCAGCCACACACAGCCGCCATAGCCCATCACCGGCGTGCCCGTCGCGCGCCGGATGGCAGCACCGGGGAAACTGGCGGCGATAAAGCTGGGCTGCGGGCCGAACCCTTTTTGCAGTTCGGCCAGATACATCTTTTCGTTGATCGACCCCATGACGATCAGCGGCCGGTCTTTGGCGATCATCGCCCGCACAGCCTCGTTGTTGGTCTTTTTCCCCGCCACCCGGGCCACCGCAAAAGCGCACGGCAGACCCAGATCACCCTCAAGAAAATTGCGGATGCCGCGCGCATAAGTCTCGCTGGCCACGATGCCGAAACTCGCCGTGGCAAAGAAGTCCTGCGTCACGGAACGCCACAGATCCCATACGGGCTTCAAGGTCGAGTGCTTTTCGCGCGCAATGAACGGCTCGGGGTCCAGCCCCAGCATCTCGCCCAATGTCCGCAGGAATTTCGTTGTGCTGTCCATCCCGATGGGCGCCTGCAGATAGGGCTTGCCCAGAACCTCGCACAGGCCACGGCCAAACTCGCGGTAGAGGCAGATATTGACATCTGCATTGACCAGATTGCGCATCTCGGCCACATGCGCGCCAAGCGGCATCACCATGTTCACATCCGCGCCGATGCCTTCGACCAGACGGCGGATTTCATGCAGATCGGACGCCATGTTGAACACGCCGTACATCGGACCCAGCAGGTTCACGCGCGGACGCGCGCCTTCGATCCGTCTGGCTTCCGGCGGCATCCGGCCCTTGGTCATGCCGAATTCAGTAAAGATCCACGTCATCGCGCGATCTGCCGTCTGCCACTGATCCTCATCAATGGTGCGCGGCAAAAAGCGCTGGATATTGGTGCCCGCGGGCGTCACGCCTCCGCCGATCATCTCGGCAATGCTGCCCGTCACAACCACAGCAGGCAACGCCGGGTCGAGCGTTTTCCAGGCTCGCGCCATCGACGCCTCTGTGCCCGAACTCATCTCATCCTCACCCAGACCGGTCACCACAATCGGCAATTCATGCGGCGGAAGGGCATCGGTATAATGCAGCACACTGGTCACCGGCAGGTTCTCGCAGCCGACCGGGCCGTCGATTACAACCTGCAACCCCTTGACGGCACAGAACGCATAAACCGCGCCCCAATAGCCCCCCGCCCGATCATGGTCCTGGATCAGCACTCCGATCCCCCCATGCTTTCATTTTGACAGAAATATCCCACGGGGGTCCGGGGGTGTGAAACCCCCGGCGCGGTGCGCGGATCCACAGAGACGGTCATATCATCTCCTCCTCTTTCGCGGCCCGTGCGGCCTTGTCGAGCTTCTTCTGATGTGCGGCACGGAAATCGGGGCGCAGGTTCGGGCTGCCCTCCCAGATGCCGGCGGTATCGCCGCTGCCCACACCCTCGAAGAACGCCTTCATGTCGTCCATCCGGGCACGTCCCGCGATGGCTGCATTGACGACCTGCCCCAGGGAACCCGCGCCAGCGGGCCCCATAAGCGGCCGGGCCGAGATGAGGTTCGTAAAGTAAAGGCTTGGAATACCCAACGATTTTGCCTTTTGCACCAAAGGCGTCGTGCCGATGGAAAGATCGGGCGCAAAGCCCTCCATCGCAGCCAGATCATCCTCAAGGCTTGCGCGGAACTTGACTGCCACGCCCTTGGATTGCAGCCAGGCCAGATCCTCCGCCGACCATGCCGATTTGGCGCATGCGGTGCCGACGTAGGGCACCTAGGCCCCGCTTTCGATCAACAGGCGTGCCACCAGCAATTCGCTGCCCTCATAACCCGAAACGGTGATCCGCCCCTTGATCGGGCTGGAGGCCAGCGCGCCGGTGATCGCGGGCAGGAACGCATTCTGCG
>JBGSRQ010000498.1:0-9775 GCA_041737515.1 Rhodobacterales bacterium
CTCTGCCGCGTGGCTGGCAAGTTCATCCATGACAGCATCCGCCGCCGCCTTGTCATGCCACGCAGCCGACAGATCGCGCAGGGGTTGGTAGAATTCGGGTGCCAGCAGCAGAAGAAAGATGCCCGCCTGCGGCGACAACGGCGCGCCCCATGCCCCAAAGTCCAACGCGCCCAACAGCGAGAACCCGACGTAAACGGCCACCATCGCCACACCGATGGCGGCAAACAGCTCCAACACGGTCGAGGACAAGAAGGCCACCGCCAGCACCGCAATCGTCCGCCGCCGCAGATCGCCGGCCGCCGTGGCAAAACTGTCCAACACCAGCGGCCCGGCACCGAGCAGGCGAATATCGACCAAAGCCGACAGCCGCTCGACCAGAAAATCGTTCAACGTGCCGATTTCGGTCATCTGGCGAGCGCTTGTTTCCTTGGCGGCCATGCCGACCAGCGCCATGAATACCGGGATCAGCGGCCCCGAGATCATCAGGATGATCGCCACCGCCCAGGATTGCCACGCAGCCAGCGCAAGAATGATCAGGGGCAGCACCATCACCCGCGCCCGCGCCGGGGCATAGCGGGTGACAAACGGCCCGAGAAGTTCCAGCTTTTCACCCGCAAGTGCTGCGATGCTGCCGGCCCCGCCAAAGGCGCTGTCACCGGAACGTCGCGCTTCTGCTGCGATTAAGCGCGCACGGCAGTCGGCAATCACGGCCTCGGCAGCAGCCTGCGCCTGACTGTCTGAGGCATAGGCCAGCACTGCCCGCACCACGCCCAAAAGAAGAAAGCCCGTCGCCGCAATCCAGGGCGAAGCACCTGCCCCACCCAAAAGCCCGCCGATGGCCCAGGCCACCAGTGCCGCCTGCACAGGCCAGATCATCCCGGCCAGAACCGACAGCATCGCTGCACGACGCTGTCCTGTCCGGCCGCAATTAAGCCGGTCTGCCTGCCATGCCTTCGTGGAGTTGGGTTGCGCTTTGATCTTTGCCACGTCGGCTCGCTATCTTGAATTCTGGATGTCAGTTATCCGGGATTTGCGGTGGCATATCTGATCTATGTCAATTCTCATCTGCCTGATCTGGCCTAAGCATCACAAACCCGACCGCAGAAAGTGACTTTGATGCGCCTGACCACAAAGACCAACCTTGCCGCCCGTGTGTTGATGGCCTGTGCGATCAATGACGGAATCACGTTGCGCAGCGCCGAAATCGCCAAGAGTTGCAACGCATCGCTGAACCATCTGTTGCAAGTGGTCAATGCGTTGCAGACGAGTGGCTTCATCGAGACCATCCGTGGCCGCAGCGGGGGATTGCACCTTTCCCGCCCGCCGGGACAGATTTCAATGGGGGCCGTGTTTCGCGTTTTCGAGGCAGGCACGCCCTTTGCCGAATGTTTCGCACCCAAGACAAACACCTGCCCGTTGCCGGAGGTGTGCCGCCTGCGCGCCTTTGTCGCCCGCGCTGTCGAAGCCTTCTACCATGAGCTTGACCTGATCACGCTTGAGGATCTGACCAAGGGAAACTGCGGCCTTTCTGCCCTTCTGTCCGTGTCCGACACCTTGCGCCAAAGATGCAACGAGGTGGCTCTTGCCTGACCTTCAGCCGGCAGACCACATCGACCGGGGCCTGCGCTTCTGGAACCGCTTTGCGGACCGCTATGCCGCGCGTCCGATCAAGGACACTGCGGCCTATGCCGCACTTCTGACCGAGGTTGCCGGACGGCTGCAGCCGACGGACAAGGTGCTTGAGATCGGCTGCGGAACAGGCGGCACTGCGATTGCCCTTGCCCCTCATGTAGCGGCCTATACCGCCACGGACTTTTCTGCCGAAATGGTGCGCATCGCCAAGGCCAAGCCTGCACCGGACAACCTTCGCTTCACTGTTGCGACCGCACGGACCGCTCTGGATGGCGGCCCCTTTGATGCCATCTGCGCCTTCAACGTGCTGCACCTTGTGGATGATTTGCCCGGTCTGCTGACGGACTGTTGCCGCAACCTGCGCCCCGGCGGGCTGTTGATCAACAAGACATGGTGCTTTGCAGATCTGGGGCGCAGGCCGCGGATGCTGTTTGCCGCGCTCAAGGCCTTTGGTCTGTTCCCGCCCGCGGCCTTCCTGACCGAAACGCAGTTGCACAAGATGCTGCAGGACGCAGGCTTTGTCATTGTTGATCATCGGGTTTTCGGCTCTCGCACACAAAACCCCACCCTGATTGCACGCAAGCCCGACTAAGCCCTGCCGGGACAGCAGGATTCTCAATTGCGAACCGGACCTTCCAGTTGCCTCTCGCGGCGTGCAGTTCTGCAGCAACAGTCCGTATTCTGCGGACCCTGCCGCCCGAAGCCAAGGTGGCAGCTGCGGCGACTGGCAGCAGTGAAACCCCTGGGGTCGCGTCACCCCGGGAACAGGGTCATCCTTGTTTTTGTCGCAGGACGGCAGCTTGCGGGCCCCGAACCGTCAAAGGCCTGTTGTGCCGCAAAGGGCGCGTTTGCGCCGGGATCCCTGTTCCGGTGACTTGTGCGGGCCATGCGCAATATGGGCATCGGGTTTGTGCAGAACGCGCGTCGATCCAGGCGGGCAGGGGATCTTGTCGACGACTGCGCAATCTACTGCTGAACCGCCTGGCGAGTGCCCAAATCGTTGCGAACGCTGGGCTGTCCTGCTGATCTGCATCTCATGCTGTGCAAATCCTGGGATGCCAGCAAAGCGCTTGGCTGTCCTCTTGAATCATGATCTGATCTACAACTATTGCAGCCGAGAGAGCCGCGCTTTACCCATTGTAGACCCTATTGATGCAAGAGGAGTGGCGCGTGCATCTGACCCAGTATTCGACGTTCGCCTTGAGAACCCTGCAGTATGTCGCCCTGCGCGATCCGGCCATTGTGACTGTGGAAGAAGTGTCGCGTGTCCACCGCATCTCAAGGGCGCATCTGGTGAAGGTGTCGCACGAGCTGGGCCAGCGCGGTTACCTGCAGACGATCCGCGGGCGCAACGGCGGCATGCGGCTGGCGCGGCCTGCAGACCAGATCACCGTGGGCGAGGTGGTGCGCTGGACAGAAGGCCCGCTTGAACTGGTCGAATGTTTCAACCCCGAGACCAACACCTGCCCATTGGAGGGTGTTTGCCATCTATCGCGCGGAATTCAAAGGGCTTTGCGCGCATTTCTGTCAGTGCTTGACGACATGACGATCGCCGATATTACGGTCAATCGAGGTATTCTTCTGGATCGATTCGCGCCTCAGCAGTCGGGTACGCAGTAGACCCTGTACAGTGTCTCCAGCAGCGCCTGCACCTCGGCGCTGGCGAGGCTGTAGTAAATCGTCTGCCCTTCGCGGCGTGTCGTTACCAGCCGCAGGGCCCGCATCTTGGCCAGGTGCTGCGACAATGCGGCGGGTGTCAGCTCCACGACCCCGGCAAGCTCGCCGACGGACTTCTCTCCGTTCAGCAGAGTGCACATCACCAAGAGACGCTTGGCGTTGGACATGGCGGCCAGCGTGGCAGCGACCTCCTCAGCCTTCGCCGCCAGTGAATTTATTGTTACATCTGGAATACCTATTTGCATGCTTGACACTTTAGAACTTTCGAAGATACAAAGCAACATCAACCACCCCACAGGAGGCAAGAAATGACAAATGTCGGATCGCTTGATCGCACGCTTCGCTTCGTCCTTGGTGCTGTCCTGCTGGTGGCACCGTTTGTTTCGCCACTTGCCGGCTTTTTCGCGGCTTGGGGTGTCTGGAAATTTGCCGTTGCGGCGGTGGGTTTGGTGCTGATCGGAACCGCGCTGTTCCGTTTCTGCCCGGCTTACCGTTTGCTTGGCATCCGTAGCTGCCCGATCAGCAAGGGCTGACCGCGGTCAGCGTCAAGCCAACCACCTCCTGATTTGCGAGGCGTGCAGCCAAGACTGCCGCCCGCATTGCAAAACGTGATCCCAAGAACTGGAGCCCGCAAGCAAAATGATGACTGAATTCACCCCCTATGCCTCCTTGTTCGGAGGCGTTCTCATCGGCCTAGCGGCCGTGATCCTGATGGCCTTCAACGGGCGCATCGCGGGCATGACCGCCATGCTGGGCGGCGTGCTGGAGCCGAAAAGCCCCGACAGCCCCTGGCGTCTGGCCTTTCTGGCGGGGGCTATTGTCGCACCGCTGATCGCTACCCTGCTGGGTGCAGAGTTCAGCTTTGCCTCACCGACGACTGGCGCGTTGCTGGCGTTGGGCGGTCTGATCGTTGGGGTCGGAGTGACCTACGGATCGGGTTGCACATCCGGGCACGGCGTCTGCGGACTGGCCCGCCTGTCGCCGCGTTCACTGGTCGCAACGCTTACCTTCATGGCCACCACCTTTGTCACCGTCACCCTGATCCGTCACGGCTTTGGAGGCTGATACCCATGACCCGCATTCTTTCCGCTCTTGTCGCCGGTCTGACCTTCGGGATCGGCATTGCCATCTCTGGTATGGGAAACCCCGCAAAGGTGCTCAACTTCTTTGATCCCTTCGGGACTTGGGACCCGAGCCTTGCCTTCGTCATGGGCGGTGCATTGACCACGGCCGCAATCGGCTTTCGCGTGATCTTCGGCCGCCGTCAAACTCCGGTCTTCGATACGAAGTTTCATCTTCCCACGTCCCGCACCATTGACGCAAGACTGATCGGCGGATCGGCCCTGTTCGGCGTGGGCTGGGGCATTGCCGGGTTCTGCCCAGGCGGGGCAATCCCGGCACTTGGCTTTGCGCCCTGGCCCACGGCCCTGTTCCTGATCTCGATGGGGGGTGGCATCCTGCTGGCCCGCTGGCTGCAAGCCTTGCCCCGTCGTCAAACAGCCTGACCCTTCCGGAGGACAATCCATGACCACCATCGCCCCGATTCCACAACCCGTCGATCTTTCGGTCAAGCCCGAGGTCACATCCTTTTTCGACGCCCCCACGAACACCGTAAGCTATGTCGTGCGCGATCCGGCCAGCACATCCTGCGCCGTGATCGACAGCGTGATGGACATCGACTATGCCGCCGGCCGCATCACCTATACCTCGGCCGATGCAGTGATCGACTTCATTCGCCAGAACGGCCTGACGCTGGAATGGCTGATCGAGACCCATGTCCATGCCGATCACCTGTCGGGCGCGCCCTATATCCAGGGCAAGCTGGGCGGCAAGATCGGCATCGGCGAGAACATCACGATCGTGCAGGATACCTTCGGCAAGGTGTTCAACGAGGGCACCGAGTTTCAGCGTGACGGATCGCAGTTCGACCGGCTGTTCAAAGATGGCGATACCTATCAGATCGGCGACATGACGGCCTTTGCGATGCACACTCCCGGCCATACCCCGGCCTGCATGACGCATGTGGTGGGCGACGCGGCGTCTGTGGGCGATACCCTGTTCATGCCCGACGGTGGCTCGGCCCGCGCCGACTTCCCTGGTGGTGATGCGCGCACGCTTTATCGCTCCACCAAGCGGGTGCTGTCCCTGCCGGACAGCGAACGGCTGTTCATGTGCCACGACTACGGCCCGAATGGACGCGAGATCCGCTGGGAAACCACGGTCGCAGAACAAAAAGCCCACAACATCCATTTGAAGGACGGCATCACCGAAGATGAATTCGTTCAGCTCCGCGAGGCGCGCGATGCAACGCTGGCCATGCCTCGGCTGATTATTCCGTCGCTGCAGGTGAACATGCGCGGCGGCGATCTGCCCGAGCCTGACGAATCGGGCAAGCGCTTTCTGAAAATGCCGATCAACGGGCTGTAAACGGCCCTTTCAAAGTCCATCTCCGGGAGGAACCTTTGCCATGACCGCCAAACCGATCACACCCACCCTGTCGGTCTCCGAACAGATCCTGCCGCAAGAGATGGCGGCACTGTCCGCCGCCGGGTTCAAGTCGATTCTTTGCAACCGGCCCGATGGCGAGGGGGCGGATCAGCCATCCTTTGCCGAAATCGAAGCGGCGGCGGCGGCTTCGGGGATGCAGGCCGCCTATCTGCCGATCGTGTCGGGCAAGGTCGGCGACGCCGATGCAACGGCCTTTGGCGATCTGATGGACAGCTTGCCCAAGCCGATCCTGGCCTATTGTCGCACCGGAACACGGTCGGCTACGCTCTGGTCCCTGTCCGAAGGTGGGCGGGGCCGACCATTGCCCGAGATCATCACCGCGACGCGCGCTGCAGGCTATGACATGGCCGGCGTCGTGCGCCGCATCGCGAATGGTGGGCGCACCCCGACGGATCAGGTTGATGCCACCCATGCCGTTGTCATCATCGGCGGCGGGGCGGCAGGCATTGCCGTTGCCTCCAGCTTGAAGGCGCGCAAGCCCGATCTCGACATCGCCATCATCGACCCCACCGACATCCATTACTACCAGCCCGGCTGGACCATGGTGGGCGGCGGAATCTTTGATCCGGAAAGCACGGCCAAGACGATGGGTTCGCTGATCCCGGCCGGCGTGCGCTGGATAAAGGCCGCTGTCGCAGCCTTCGAGCCGGACAAGAACGTGGTTATCCTTGATGGTTGCCGCGTGGTCAAATATGGCCAGCTTGTCGTCACCCCGGGGCTGAAGCTGAATTGGGCAGGAATCGAAGGCTTGACCGAAACGCTGGGGCGCAATGGCGTCACGTCGAATTACCGCTATGATCTGGCGTCCTATACCTGGGAACTGGTCGAGGGGCTGGAGCGTGGCCGCGCCGTGTTCACCCAACCGCCGATGCCGATCAAATGCGCAGGGGCCCCGCAAAAGGCGCTTTATCTGTCGGCCGACCATTGGTATCGGACCAAGCGACTGAAGAATATCGAGATCGACTTCTTCAATGCCGGGGCGGTCTTGTTCGGCGTCAAGGAATACGTCCCGGCACTGATGCAATACATCGAGAAATACAAGGCGCAGCTGCACTTCCAGCACCGCCTGACCCGTGTCGATGGCCCCGCCAAGACAGCCTGGTTCACGCAAACCAAAGCCGATGGCACGACGGAAACCGTGGAAACCGGGTTCGACATGATCCATGTCGTCCCGCCGCAGGTCGCCCCCGATTTCGTCCGCGTCTCGCCCCTGGCCGATGCAGCCGGTTGGGTGGACGTGGATCAGGCCACCCTTCGGCACAAGACACTGCCCAACATCTATTCGCTGGGCGATGTCTGCAATGCGCCCAATGCCAAGACTGCCGCCGCCGCGCGCAAGCAGGCCCCGGTCGTGGCGCACAACCTGCTGAAGGATCTGGGTGCGATCAAGGGTGCGGATGTGGCCTATGACGGCTATGGGTCCTGTCCGCTGACGGTGGAACGCGGCAAGATCGTGCTGGCCGAATTCGGCTATGGCGGCAAGCTGTTGCCGTCCTTCCCGAGTTGGCTGATCGACGGCACCAAACCCAACCATCTGGCCTGGCTGCTCAAGGAAAAAATGCTGCCGCCGATTTACTGGAAGGCCATGCTGCGCGGGCGCGAATGGATGGCCAAACCGCAACCCGTGACCGCCGCATAATCCTGAAAAGGCAATTCTCGTGATCTCTCTCAAGTCCTTCCTGCCCATACTCGGCTGGGCTCCGGCCTACACCAAGACCGAGGCCCAAAGCGATCTGGTCGCCGCAGTTATCGTGACGATCATGCTGGTGCCGCAGAGTCTGGCCTATGCCATGCTCGCGGGGCTGCCGCCGCAGGTCGGGCTTTACGCCTCGATCCTGCCCCTGGTCGCATACGCCATCTTCGGAACCAGCCGGGCGCTCGCCGTCGGTCCGGTCGCGGTGGCATCTTTGATGACGGCCGCTGCGGTGGGGCAACTGGCTGCTCCCGGCAGCGCGGAATACCTGACGGCGGCGATCACGCTGGCCTTTCTGTCGGGCCTCGTGCTGGTTGCCATGTCGGTCCTGCGGCTGGGTTTTCTGGCCAACTTTCTAAGCCATCCGGTCATTTCAGGTTTCATAACCGCGTCTGGCATCCTGATTGCCGCCAGCCAGATGAAGCACATCCTTGGCATCAAGGCAGAGGGCGACACGCTGCTGGAAATCGTGAGCGGGGTGTTCGAAGGGATCGGCGGGCTGAACCCCTACACGCTGGTGATCGGGGTTGCCGCGACGGCCTTCCTGTTCTGGACTCGCAAGCAGTTGAAACCGCTGCTGCTGGCCCGCGGCCTGAAACCGCGGATGGCAGATCTGATTGCCAAGGCAGGCCCGGTGGCGGCAATCGTGCTGTCGATCCTGGCTGTGGTTGGCTTTGGCCTGGTGAGCAAGGGTGTCAAGATCGTCGGTGATATTCCCGCCGGACTGCCCCCCTTTGCGGTCCCTTCTTTTGACCTTGGCCTCTGGCAGCAGCTTTTGGTGCCAGCCGTGCTGATCAGCCTTGTCGGCTTTGTTGAGTCCGTCTCGGTGGCGCAGACCCTTGCGGCCAAGCGGCGGCAACGGATCGTGCCCAATCAGGAACTGACCGCCCTTGGCGCCTCAAACATCGCGGCGGCCCTGTCGGGCGGCTATCCGGTGACTGGTGGCTTTGCGCGGTCTGTGGTGAACTTTGATGCTGGCGCCGAGACCCCGCTTGCGGGGGCTTATACCGCTGTGGGAATCCTGGCCGCTACGGTGTTTCTGACGCCGCTTTTCCGGTTCCTGCCCCAGGCCGTGCTGGCAGCGACCATTATCGTTGCGGTCCTGTCGCTGGTCGATTTTGCCGCGATCAAGCGCACCTGGACCTATTCCAAGGCCGATTTCGCCGCCATGGCCGTAACCATCTTGACCGTGCTGCTGGTGGGGGTTGAGGCGGGGATCACGGCAGGTGTGTCGCTGTCACTCCTCTTGTTCCTTTGGCGCACCTCGCGCCCGCACCTGGCCATTGTGGGTCAGGTGCCGGGAACCGAGCATTTCCGAAACGTGGACCGCCATCAAGTGATCACCGATCCCTCAATCCTGTCGATCCGGGTGGACGAGAGCCTTTATTTCGCCAACGCCCGTGCGCTTGAGGACGCGATCTACGACCGCATCGCGCAACAGCCTGCGTTGAAGCACGTCATTTTGATGTGCCCCGCCGTGAACGCCATTGACGCCAGCGCGCTGGAAAGCCTCGAATCCATCGCGCACCGGTTGGCGTCGGCCGGAGTGGGGTTTCACTTGTCCGAGGTCAAGGGCCCGGTGATGGACGCCCTGAAACGGTCCGACTTCACGGACCATTTCAAGGGCCAGATTTTCCTGTCGCAGTTCGAGGCGGTCAAGGCCCTGTCGGTGTAGTCGACTGACATCGCAGTTCAAAAGAGTTAAGACAAAGGAAACCCCTATGGCCTACACTGAAAAATTCCAAAGTCTCGCAGACGAGGCGCAAGCCAAGGTTGAATCCGTGGCGCCGGATGCGGTTGACGCTTTGCTGGCCGCCGGAGCGGTTGCCTTGGATATCCGGGACAAGGAAGAGCATGATGCGGGCCATATTCCCGGCTCACTTCATATCAGTCGCGGCAAGCTGGAAATGAACGTCGAGGCAGCTTTGCCCGATCTGGACCAAACGATCCTGTGCTACTGCAACGCTTTCAATCGCGGCGCGCTGTCGGCTGCCACACTGAAAAGTATGGGCTACAAGAATGCCCGGTTCATCGCCGGGGGCCTGAACGCCTATCGCAAACTATCGTAAGCCAATGGTCGGCCGGTTGCGACAGGTCGGGACGGGCCTTCACCGGATGCCCGTGCCATCGGCAAATTCGGTCCGCGGCCTACCCGTGGGACGACTATCCTACTCAGGCTGAAACCCGGCGATCAGGTGGCGCAGGCCAAACAGCGCGCCCGCAGCGATCGCGGCAAGCGTCACCGGCCCCGACCAGGCAAGGGTT